>NZ_JBEXWB010000050.1:0-28737 GCF_040629645.1 Streptomyces sp. NPDC005899
CGCGTTGTCACCGCGCGGCGCGGTGACCAGGAGCCGGCGCCGCTCGGCGAACGACGGGTCGTAGGCGAGCCGGAAGGCGACCGCCCGGTACTCCTCGGCGAGCCGGGAACCGCTGCGCCCGATGGCGAGCAGCGCGCCCTCGGCCGCGCGTTCGCGGGGCAGTGTGCCGAGGAGCGGGGCACCCAGCGAGCGTACGAGCTCACGGGGGGAGCGCACGGCGGGGTCGAAGACGAGCCGCACCCAGGACAGGAGCAGGCCGAGGGCGAGACCGACGACGGCACCGAGGCCGAGCAGCATCGGCAGGCCCGCGCCGGTGGGTTCGGTGGGGGCGACGGGCTTCTTGTTGAGGTAGCCGGGTGTGGTGTCGAGGGCCTTGAGCTCGGAGATCTTCCGGCTCAGCTCGGAGATGGAGACGATGATGTTGGCGCGGGCACTGCTGACGTCGTCCGTCGCACCGGCCTGGTCCTCCAGCAGGTCGCGCTTGTCCTCCAGCGGGTCCAGCTGGGCGCGGTAGCCGTCGGCCATGTTCTCGATGCTGTCCTCGGTCCGCGCCTTGCGGTGGGCCAGGTAGGCGACGGCGAGGGCCTCGGCGCGGGCGCGGGCCTGCTCGGGGGTCGCACCGGTGTAGGAGAAGCGGAGCGTGAGGGTGTTGGGCGGGTTGGTGACCTGGAGGCCGGCGAGGAGCTTGCGCGCGGTGACGTCGTCGCCCGCCTTGAGCAGGGTGCCCGCGGCCAGCGTCCCCACCGTGTCGCTCACGGCGGTCTGCCGTTCGGAGCCGATGTTGATGCCCTTGTCGGCGGAGGCCCCGGTGGCGAACGGGTCGGCGGTCGCGGAACGCACCTGCACCTCACCGGTGGCGGTGTAGGTGTCCTCGCCGCTGAGCGCGAGGTAGCCGCCACCGAGGAGCCCGACGACGACGCCGACGGCCAGCAGCGCCCGGTAGCGCAGGAGCTGGCGGAACTGGTCCCTGAGCAGGGCCGGTTCGTCGTGGTCGTCGAGCGGGCGGATCGGATGCGTCATCGGCGTGCTCCCCCTTGTGCTTCCCTCGGTGCGTTGCTCCGTGCGCCCGGCCGTGCGTCCCCGAGGGCTTCGCCGAGCAGGGCGTCGAAGCGCGCGAGGCCGGCCTGCCGGCTCAGGTGCCGGGCGACGTAGCGTGGCCCGTGCGCACCCAGCTCGTCCGCCGCCGCGGGATCCCCGACGAGCGCGCGCACCGCGGCGAGGAGCGCGGCGGGGTCCTCCGGGGCGACGAGTGCTCCCGCGCCCGAGCGGCGCACCTCCTCGGCGGTGCCCCCCTCACCGGCGACGGAGGCGACGACCGGGCGGCCGGAGACGAAGTACGAGGTGAGCTTGGACGGGACACTCATGTCCAGGACCGAGGCGCGCTGGGTCACCGCCAGGACGTCGGCGGCGGCCAGCACGTCGGTGAAGTCCGCGGCGTCGGCGGGCGGGGCGAAGTCGATGTTGGGCAGGTCACCGGCCTGCGTGCGCAGGGTTTCGCGCTGGTTGCCGTCGCCCATGAGCACGACACGGATGTCGGGGGCCAGCCGGGCAAGCTCCACCAGTACCTCGAGGCCCTGCTTGAGCCCCATGTTCCCGGAGTGCAGGAGCACCGGGGTGTCCTCCCGCCAGCCGAGCCGGGCCCGGGTGACGGCCCGGTCGGCAGTGGGGGCCTCGACGTGCGTCCAGTTGGGTACGAGGCGGATGCGGCCGGGGTCCACGCCGAGCGCCGTGACGCCCGGCACGAAGCTCTCGTGGATGACCCCGACGAGGGCGGCGCCGCGCAGTGCGTACCGCTCGGCCGCCGCGGCGACGGCCGCCGCCCTGCCCCCGCCCCGGATACCGCTCTGCGCGGCGGCTGCGCCCATCAGGTCCTGGACGACGGGTATGTGGGGGACGCGGTGGCGGCGTGCGACGCGGGCGCCTATGACACCGCCGGCGAGGCTCGGCATCTGGGAGATCACCGCGTCGGGGCGTCCCGGCGGCGGGGCGAGGAGACCGTGCGCGAGCACCGTGGTCTCGAAGAGGGCCCGTGTGAGCGCGCTCTGACGGGGCGGCACGTAGTGGCGCCGGCGGTGCACGCTCACGCCCTCCCGTGTCTCCCGGCGTCGCCACACGCCCCGGTAGTGCTCGTCCACGCGCCAGGCCGGGTAGTGCGGCATTCCGGTCAGCACCTGGGTGCGGGCGCCCGAGGCGGCCCAGTGCTCGGCCAGTTGGGTGGCGTAGGGGCCGATGCCCGTCACTTCCGGAGCGTAGTTGGTGGAGACCACGAGAAGCGCGCGGTCCTCGAGCGGTCTGTGGTGCTCAGCAGCGGACATCGGACGATCGCCTTCCCCCCGGAACAGCCTGTTCACCGAGCTTATCCGTTCGCGCGATGCGCAAGTGTTTATCACAGTAAGGTCGTTGGACCAGTTCCACCGTGGGGGGAGAGAACGGATGGTGCAGCACAGGGTCGGCTACGCGCCGGGGGTGTACGACCTGTTCCACGTCGGCCACCTGAACATCCTGCGGCATGCCCGCAGTCAGTGCGACTACCTGGTGGCCGGGGTGGTCTCCGACGAGATGGCCGCGCTCGCGAAGGGCCACCGGCCGGTGATCCCGCTGACGGAGCGGCTGGAGATCGTCCGCAGCGTGCGGTACGTGGACGCGGCCTTCGTGGAGACCGTGCCCGACAAGGTCGAGACATGGCAGCAGGTCCGTTTCGACGTGATCTTCAAGGGCGACGACTGGAAGGGCACCGACAAGGGCAGGCGCCTGGAGCGCGACTTCGCTGAGGTCGGGGTGGAGGTCGTCTACTTCCCGTACACCGTGCACACGTCCAGCACCCAGCTGCGCCGGGCCCTGGACGTGCTCGTCAGCCGGCCCGGAGCGCTTTCAGCTCCCTGAACCACTTGCCCAGGAACGCCACCAGGAAGAGGGCGTGCACGGCCGCCAGCACCGCGTACCCGGCCCGGAAGGCCGCGGGCGCGCCGAGCAGCAGGAAGACCAGGCAGAACACCCCGTAGTCCGCCGGCAGCAGTGCCACGGCCCGCACCCGGGACACCGGAGCCGTGGCACCTGCGGGCGCCGCCGCGCCGCTCGCCGCCGCCTTGCCGAGCTGCTCCCTCAGCAGACCCGCGCAGAAGGTGAGCACCGCGGTGAACAGGAAGCCGAGCGGCAGCAGGAGCCACGCGTCGCCCGGGGCGCCGAAGCGGTGGAACGAGATCAGTACCGCGGTGTGGACGAGGATCATCTTCGCGCAGTCCACGACGTGGTCGAGCCACTCCCCGTCCGGCCCGCCCCGCCCGGTCAGCCGGGCGAGCTGCCCGTCGGCCGAGTCGAAGGCGAACCCGACGGCCAGCCCGGCGTACACGAGTGCCCCGAGCCGCCAGGAGGGCTCCGCCAGGGCCACCGCGGCGACCGCCGAGAAGGTGAACGCGGCACTGACCAGCGTCACCTGATTCGGCGTCAGTCCGGCTCGGCAGGCCGCCGCGGCCAGCAGGCGGCCGGCCGGCCGGTTCACGTACCGCGAATAGAGCGAGACGCCCTTGGACGACTTCTGCGCGCCGCGCAGTTCGCGCAGCACCGTACCTGTGTGTTCCATACGCCCCCCCAGCGCCCGGCCCGATATCGCTGCATCATCGCAGAGACACGGAGCGGCCAGGGGGTGTACGGCCGCATCGACGGCAGGTGATCGCCGGCTCCGGCCCCTGGGCCGGGCCGGTCCCGCCTTCGCGGTCACCCGGGGTGCCGGTGGCGGCCACCACGACCGTCGCCGCCATCGGCACCCCGGCGGAAGCGCGTCAGCCGGATCCGGGGGCCGGGTCCGTCCCCGGATCCCGGCCGCCGTCCGGATCCGGCTCCGGCCCGGGCGCGGAGGGGTCGCCCTCTTCCGGCTCCCGCTCCCACTCCCCGTCCGGTTCGCTGAGCTGCGCGTCCAGGTCGTCGAACAGCAGCTCGTCGTGGTCGATCTGGCCCGTGCGGTAGGCCGACCGGGCCACGAGGTGGGCGGCCACCGGGCCCGTCATCAGCTGGAAGAAGCCGATGAGGGCCAGCGTGGCCACGTCCATGCCGCCGCGCAGCCTCAGCGCGACCCCCGCGAGCACCAGCAGCAGCCCGAGCGTCTGCGGCTTCGTCGCGGCGTGGCTGCGCGAGAGGACGTCGGGCAGTCGCAGCATGCCGGCCACCCCGAGCAGGCAGATCGCCGCCCCGAGGAGGACGAGGACCGCCCCGGCCGTGTCCATGATCTGCAGCCAGACGCTCACTTCCGTGCCTCCTCGCCCGCGGGCTTCCGCCGCGACAGCGGCCGGTCGCGTACGGCGATGAAACGCGCGATGCCGACCGACCCGGTGAAGCCGAGGAACGCGAGCACCAGCATGATCGGGAAGTAGAACGAGTCACGGGCGAAGGCGGACTTGGCACCGAGCCCCGCGATGATCAGTGCGGCGCAGACGTCCAGGGCGATGGCCCGGTCCAGCATGGAGGGGCCCCGGCTGATCCGTACGAACAGCAGGACGCCCGCCACGACGATGATGACGACGGCCGCCGTGATCAGTACCCGGTCGACGGTCTCGGGCCCGCTCACGCGCCCTCCCCCCGGTCGCCGGACTCCCCGGTCGGCGGTGGCGGCTGGGCGACCCGGCCGATCTCCTCCGGGGTGCCGAAGGCCCGCACGGTCAGCTCCTCCAACCGCCAGACGGAGCGCCGGGCCGCGTCGAGCTCCTCGGGCCGGTCGGCGTCCAGGACGTGGAGGAAGAGGGTTGCCGTGGCCTTCCGGACCTCGATGACCGAGCCGCCCGGCACGTTGGACACGGTGACGGCGGTCGCCGCGAGCATCAGGTCGCCGCGGCAGCGCAGGGGCACGGCGATGACAGCCGGCCGGTGCGGGCGGTCGGAGAACATCTGCCGGGTGACCTTCACCCCCGAGGTGTACATGTCGTAGAGCAGGTAGCCGGCGAGCAGCAGGATGCCCCAGGGGTGCAGCCGCAGCCCGTAGTCGACCCTCGGCAGCGGGAACGCCAGGCAGACGGCGACCGCGACGACCACCCCCGTGATGACGTTGGCCCAGGTGAGGGTGGACCACAGCAGGACCCAGATGAGGGTGAGCCAGGCGATCAGCGGCAGGTCGAGCACCCGTCGCCGGCGCCCGGCGAACTCGCAGCTGTAGGGGGGCAGGTCGGGGTTGCGGTACGACAGGGTGATCAGGCGCCTCACCGGCCGAGCACCTCCTCCACATAGGGGCGGCGCGCGATGAGCTCGGCTGCCGATCGGTCGGTGTACGCCGTCAGGGGGCCGGCCAGCACGGTGAAGGCGAGGCCGAGCGCGACGGCGCCCGCCGTGGCGGCCGTCATGGGCCGTGGCGGGTGGACGGTGGTGATGACGGCCCGCCCCTGCAGGGTGGCGGCCGCCGTGGCCCCGGCCGCGGGGCGCGGGGGTGCGATTCCCTCGTCACCGGTGCCGGGGATGCGGTCCGGTCCGGTGTCGGCGTCGTCGTCGTCGCTGTCGTCCGGGGACTCCAGGACCGTCCCGTAGGCGGCCTGCCCGGGCGGCTCGGTCCGCCAGAACGCCAGGTTCCAGATCTTGGCCATCACGTAGAGGGTGAGCAGGCTGGTCACGGTGGCACCGGTGACGAGGATCCACGCCCAGAGGCTGCCGTCCGCGACACCGGCCCGCATGAGCCCGAACTTGCCGATGAAGCCGGACAGCGGGGGGATCCCGGCGAAGTTCATGGCCGGCACGAAGAAGAGGACGGCGAGCAGGGGGGCCGACCTGGCGAGCCCGCCGAGCCGGGTGAGCTCGTTGGTACCGCCCCGGCGCTCGATGAGCCCCGCGACGAGGAAGAGGGTCGTCTGGACGGTGATGTGGTGGGCGACGTAGAAGATCGCACCGCCGTAGGCCGCACGGGTGGCGAGGCCGATCCCGAAGACCATGTACCCGATGTGGCTGATGAGGGTGAAGGAGAACAGCCGTTTCAGGTCGGTCTGGGCGACCGCTCCGAGGATGCCCACGAGCATCGAGGCGAGGGCGAGGGCCATGAGCAGGTCGCCGAGACGGTTGCCGGGGAAGAGCAGCGTCTCGGTCCGCAGCATGCAATAGATGCCGACCTTCGTCAGCAGGCCGGCGAAGACGGCGGTGACGGGCGCCGGGGCGGTCGGGTAGGAGTCGGGGAGCCAGGCCGCCAGGGGGAAGACGGCGGCCTTGACGGCGAAGACGGTGAGCAGCATCGCCTGGATCAGTGTCTGGACGCCGAGCCCGAGGTCCGGGAGCCGGACGGCCAGCTGGGCGAAGTTGACCGTGCCGGTGGCCGCGTACGTCATGGCGATGGCGGTCAGGAAGACCATCGAGGAGAACAGCGAGATGATCACGTAGGTGGAGCCGGCCCTGATGCGGGGGCCCGTTCCGCCCAGCGTGAGCAGGACGAAGCTCGACACCAGCATGATCTCGAAGCCGACGTAGAGGTTGACGAGATCGCCCGCGAGGAAGGTGAGGGACACCCCGGCGACCAGGATGAGGTAGGCGGGGTGGAAGACGGCGACGGGCGTCTCCTTGTCCCGGTCGGCCATGCCCTGGCCCAGCGAGTAGACCAGGACGCAGAGCGTGACCGCCGAGGAGACGGTCAGCATCAGCCCGGACAGCCGGTCGGCGACCAGGGTGACGCCCAGCGGCGGGGCGAAGTCGCCGAGGTGGACGGAGAGGGGCCCCTGCCGGTCGGCGCCGATCATCAGGGCGACCGAGAGGCCGAGCACGGCGGTGAGGACGGCGACGCTGATGAAGCGCTGGAAGCGCGCGAGCCGGGTCCCGAAGGCGAGGCTGAGCCCGGTGGCACAGAGTGGCAGCAGGACCGGCAGCGGCACGAGCGCGTTCATCCGGCGGCTCCTCGGTCGTCGTCCTCGTGGTTCACGTAGTCCTCCGGGTCGGCTCCCAGCACGTCGTGCCACAGGTCGCCACCGGCGTCGCGGCCCCTGGCCTGCAGAGCGCGGTCGGCACGCAGCCGGGAGCGCAGCCGGTGGCGTTCGGCGCGGTAGCGGGCGCGCTCCGCGCGCGTACGGCCGGCCCCCGACCGGAACTCCTCGCGCAGTTCCGCCCGCTCCCCCAGCACCTCCGCGCGCAGGAAGACGCGCCGGTCCTCCAGGTCGTCGTGGACCTCGTCCGTGCCGGTCAGCTGGTGGCTGCGGTAGGCCATGGCGAGCAGGAAGGCCGTGGTGGCGAGGGTGATCACGATGGCGGTGAGGGCGATGGCCTGGGGCAGTGGGTCGGTGACCCTGCGCAGCGGGACCCCGTACAGCAGGGGAGCCGCGCCGGCCGATCCGGTCGCCGAGAGCACCAGCAGGTTGATGCCGTTGCCCGCGATGACCGCGCCGAGCAGGATGCGGGTGAGGGGACGGGTCAGCATGAGCATGCCGCCGACGGCGCAGAGCACCACCGCGGTGGCGAGGAGTGAGGCGCTCATGGTCATCGGGCGGTCTCCCCCGCACCGGTGTCCTGCGCGGGGGCCAGTGCGCCCGCCGCCCGCTCGATCTGCCGGTCGACCTTGGCGCCCAGCGCCCGCACGATGTCCAGGACCACACCGAGGACCAGCAGGTAGACCCCGCAGTCGAAGACGACCGACGTGCTCAGGTGGTAGTCGCCGAACACGGGCAGGTGCCCGTGATGGGTCCAGGCGTGCAGCACCGTGCCCTCGGCGAGGCCGCCCAGGGCCACCGCTGTCGACAGGAACAGCCCCAGGCCGGTGAAGAGGCCCGGTTGCAGCGGGGCGGCCTCCGCGAGCTCGAAGCGGCCGCCCGCCAGATAGCGGGTGATGAGCCCGAGCCCCGCGACGAGTCCGGCGACGAAGCCGCCACCGGGCATGTTCTCCGCGCAGAACAGCAGGAACAGGGAGAGCACCAGGATCGGGTGGAAGAGCAGCCGGGCCACCACCTCGAAGACCACCGACCGGTGTTCGGGGGCGAGGGTGGAGCCGGCGGCCAGCCAGCTGCGCTCGGGCGCGGTGTCGTCACCCTTCGGCAGTCCGCTCAGCCGGCGGCCCGACAGTGCCCAGGCCGTCTCTCCGGTCAGTTCCTCCCGCTCCCTGTGCAGGGACGTCTCGCTGCGGCGGTGCAGGTAGATGAGGCTGGTCACCCCGATCGCCGCGGCGGCAAGGACCGCCGACTCACCCAGCGTGTCCCACGCCCGCAGGTCCACCAGGATGGTCGCCACCACGTCCTTCAGGCCGTGGTGGGCGACCTCCTCGACCATCGCCGCGCCCGCCGGTTCGGCCACGCGCGCCGCTCCGGCCACCCACACGGCCACGCCCACGGTCGCGGCGGCGGCCAGGGCCACCGGAATGCGCAGGTTCCGCCGCCAGGTACCGATCGACTCCTCGAAACGCACCGGCATCCGGCGCAGGACCAGCACGAACACGATCATCGACACCGTCTCGACGCAGAACTGGGTGAGCGCCAGGTCGGGCGCGCCCTGGACCACGAACAGCAGGGCGGTGCCGTATCCGGTCAGTCCCGCCAGGACCACCGCCTTCATGCGGCGGCTCACGGTCAGGCACGACAGCGCGGCGGCACAGGTCAGCACGGCCAACGCCCCCTGGAGCGGGACGTCCCAGAGCCGGGGGGCGGCCGCTCCCTCCCACGGGCGGTCCACGATCAGGACGGCCGACTGGCCGGCCAGCATCACGAGGAAGGTGATGGCCAGGTAGCCGGGGAGGGAACCGCGCTGGACGAAGCCGGTGACCTGGAGGGCGACACGTTCCAGGCCCAGCAGGAGGTGGCCGAAGACGCTGTCCGCGGTGGGCCAGGCGACGCGCCGGGAGAAGCGGGCGACGGTGTCCCGTCCGGCGAAGAGGGCGGCGCCGCCCACCCAGGTGAGGGCGGAAAGCACCAGGACACTCCCGAAGCCGTGCCAGAGCGCCAGGTGGTAGGGGTGCGCGGGGGCGGGGAAGGTGTCGGCGTACGCGCTCACCAGCCGGTCCGTCCAGCCGACGCCGGGCCCCAGCACCAGTCCGGCCACGGCGAGCACGGCCGGCGGCGCCAGGAAGGCCGCGCCGACGCGGTGCACCGGCGTCCTGGCGACATCGAGCTTGCGCGCGAAGGCACCCCACACGAAGCGGGCGGTGTACGCGACGGTCAGGAGCGAGCCCGCCACGACGACCGCCAGCAGCCACCGGTCGAGGGCCGCACCGCGCAGCAGCGCGTCGAAGGCGGCCTCCTTCGCGGCAAATCCCAGGAGGGGCGGCAGGGCCGCCATCGAGGCGGCGGCGACGACGGCGACCGCGCACACGCCCGGCAGCGCGGACCCCACACCGGAGAGCTTTCGCAGGTCGCGGGTGCCGGCCGCGTGGTCCACGATGCCGATGACGAGGAACAGGGCGGCCTTGAACAGGGCGTGGGACAGGATCATCACGCCGGCCGCGAGCGCCGCGTCCCGGTTCCCCGCCCCGGCGAGCACGACGAGGAAGCCGAGCTGACTGACGGTGCCGTAGGCGAGGACGAGCTTGAGGTCGTTCAGGCGCAGCGCGCGCCAGCCGCCGAGGAGCATGGTCGCGCCGCCCAGCACCAGGACGACCGGCCGCCAGAGGGGGACGTCGGCGAAGCCGGGGGCGAGCCGCGCCACCAGGTAGACGCCGGCCTTGACCATGGCCGCGGCGTGCAGGTAGGCGCTGACGGGGGTGGGCGCGGCCATGGCGTTCGGCAGCCAGAGGCTGAACGGCCAGATCGCGGACTTCGAGAGGGCCCCGCACAGGACGAGGGCGACGGCGACGGACACGGCGAGCGTCGGCTCCGGCGGGTCGGCGACGATCGCCGAGATCCGGTAGGTGCCGGCGGCGTGACCGAGGATCAGGAAGCCGACGAGCATGGCGAGGCCGCCGAGCGTGGTGACGGTGAGCGCCTGGAGGGCCGAGCGGCGGTTCTTCTTCCGCTCGCTGCCGTGGCCGATGAGCAGGTACGAGAAGACCGTGGTCAGCTCCCAGAACACGTACAGGGAGATCAGGTCGTCCGCGAGGACCAGGGCGAGCATGGCCCCGGCGAAGGCCAGCAGGTTTCCCGCGAAGGAGGCGAGTCGCGGGGAGTCGTCGGTGAAGTAGGAGGCGCAGTACAGCAGGACGAGCATGCCCACCCCGGCGGCGAGCAGCACCATCAGTTCGGCGAGCGCGTCCAGGCGCAGGGCGAGGGACACGTCGTACGTGCCGATCCACTCCCACGACCAGGTGACGGCTCCGCCGGAGGCCGTGTCCGTCCACCGGGTGGCCGCCCAGGCGGTGGCGGCCGCCGGAGGCAGGGCGAGCACGACGAATGCGTACCTGCCGAGCCGCCGCACCAGCGGGCCCGCGCAGGCTGCCAGGGCGAAGTGGCAGACGATGAGCGCGATCACGACGGCTGGTCCGGGACGAAGGGCACCGAATACAGATATATCCCTCGGCGCGGTTCACCCGTCCGGCGCGCCGCGCGGCGTCCGCCCCACTGGTTCCGGCCCGCGTCGGGTGTCGTCGGCAACCGCCCCGCTGTGCTCACAGAACGGCGTCTGCCCTGGTTGGCCGCGGTCACACGGTTCGGCCCGCGGCCCTTCACGCCGGGCCGCCCCGTCATCGTGCCGCGCGCGCAGTGCCCTGCCGGCGGTCAGGGGGAGGTGGGCCGGAACATCGGGCACCACGTCCGGCATTCCGGGGGCCTTCCGCCCGGTGTGCGGGCCGCAGTGCACGTCGTCACGGACCGTGATGCCCGCACCGTCGTGCGAGGTGACCGCCGCGCGAGCGGCCGCTTCACCGGTCACCGCCGCCCCCTTCCGGGGGAGTCCACAAGGTCCCGTACGCCTCAAGGTTCGCCCCGTACTGCGCCGCGCGCCACCAGGAGGACATGTGCGTCACCGGCGGTTCGGGCGTGCGCGCGGACGGGTCCCCGGCCCCCGGGGCCGCTCGGCCCAGGTCTTCGGCAGCCGCGCACAGCGCCGCGTGGCACCGGTGGCCGGTTCGCGCGCCCCCGGCCGGCCACAGGTGAAATGCGGGTGCCTGACGGGCCGTCGACCCGACATCATGAGGCATGCCCTGGACCTTCACCCACGACGCCGGCGCCTTCCTCGACGCGGCCGGCGCCTCACTGTCCGCCCGGCCCGCCGAGAACACCCTGGTACTGACCGTCACCGCGACGCTGCGGCGCAGCGGCCCGCACGCCTTCGGGGACGACACACCGGTGCTGGGCTGGTGGCGCGGGCCGGACGGCGGGGTGGCGGGGACGCTGGTGTGGACGCCTCCGTACGTGCCGCTGCTGGGTTCCGTGGCTCCCGAGGCCCTCGGTCCGCTGGCCGAGGCGCTGGTGCTGCCCGGCGTCGACGCGGACCGCGCCACCGCGCGGGCCCTCGCCTCCCACTGGCCCGGCCATCGGGTCGACCAGGAGCAACGGCTCCACCGGCTCGGCACACTGATGCCGCCCTCCCCCGCACCCGCCGGCGGCCCGCGCACCGCCACCGCCGCCGACCGGGCGCTGCTCCTGGACTGGGTGCGGGCCTTCGCCGAGGAGACCGGTCAGGCGGGTGACCGGGCCGAGCGGATCGTCGACGAACGGACGGCACACGGCGGGCTGACCCTCTGGGAGGCCCAGGGGGCACCCGTGTCCATGGCGGGCGTCTCGCGCGAGGCCGCGGGCACCGTCCGGGTGGCGACGGTCTACACCCCTCCCGGGCACCGGGGCCGCGGCTACGCGGCGGCGGTGACGGCGGAGGTCAGCCGGGCGGCGCGGGAGGCGGGCGCCCGTGAGGTCCTGCTCGTCACCGACCTCGCCGACCCGACGAGCAACGGGGTCTACCGGCGCATCGGCTACGAGCCCGTCTGCGACCGCCTGCTGATCACCGCGGAGCCGCGGTGACGGCCGGGGCCGGGGAGGCGCCGGCGGCGCAGAGGTGGCTGATCGCGGCGAACGTCGTGCGCTGGCGGCGCTACGGCGAGGGCGGGCAGGAGCTGCGGCCCGGCACGAAGTCCTACCGGGGCGGTTCGAAGGTGTACGTCATCGAGACCCACGCGGGCGTGGGCCACGAACAGCTGACCACGATCGGACGCGGGCGCCACACCGGCACGTACGTCACGATCGACATGGCGACGCGCAATCTGCACACCTTCCGGGCGGTACCGGTCCACAGCCCGACCGTGCTGCGGCTGTACGAGGAGGCGGACGTGGGCGGCTGCCGGAGAAGCCGCCAGGACGCCGAGGAGCTCGCCTCGCGCCTCGGCCGGCTGGCCGTCGAGTACCGCACCACCCACTGGGCCGTGCCCCACCCGGTCCCCTGCCGCTGTCACGAGTGCCTGACGCGCTGATCCCGGGCGACCCTCGGCCGGTGGGGGCGCTGTCCGCCCGGTACGGGAGGGGCGAGCGCTTGCCCGGGCGGGTCATGTGACCGTTCCCACACCGCCGTGCGCCCTCAGGCGCGGACGCCGCCGTCGACCTGCCTGAGGGCGGAAGGAGCGGGGCGGACCGGGCCCGGGGAACAGGCCCCCGCCTGCCGGGCTGCCGCCGAACCGCTCCGGCCGCGTGCCGCTGACGTGCTTCCGTCAGGAGCGCGGCATGAGCGTTCAACGAGCACATGTGGCGAAGGTCCCGTTCGTACCGGTCGGCCGCCCCTATGTCTGGAGCGGCGTACTTCGTATGGTTGGGCCCAGGAAGTCCTGTACAGAACTCCTGACGCAGCCGTCCCGGGCGCGACAGCCCCGGTGCACCGGAAACGCACGCCCCGGAACAGAAGCCCCGTCACAGGATGTCTCGCACCCGAACGGAACCCGCCTTGCCGCCCGACGCCCCCGTGCCTCCCCCCTCCTCCTGGCGCATCGCCCTGCCGCACTCCACGGCCGCCGTGCCGATCGCGCGTGCCCTCGTCCGCACGGCCCTGGCGGACCTCGAGGCGGCCGCGGACACCGACACCGCCGAACTCCTCACGGCGGAGCTGGTGGCGAACGCCGTGGAGCACACCGACGGCTCGGGTCCCATCGAGCTGGTGGTCGAGCTCATGGCGACCGGCTGCCAGGTGGAGGTCCACGACCACGATCCCGGCCCGCCGGGCGACCTGTCGGCACTGCGGCCGGGCACGCCCCCGGACCCCTGGCAGGAACACGGCCGCGGACTGCTCCTGATCCGCACCCTCAGCTCCGCCTGCGGCCACCGCGCCACGGAGCACGGGAAGGCCGTCTGGTTCACTCTGCCGGCGGCACCGGGTCCCCGGAGCTGACCAGCCGGGAGCGGCTGCGCCCGTATCCGGCGTACAGCAGGGCGCCCGCCGCCAGGAAGGCCAGGAACTGCAGCCACGTCGCCCAGCCCGTCCCGTACATCAGGTACAGGCAGAAGCCCACGCCCAGGGCCGGGCTCAGGGGGTAGAGCGGCACCCGGAACGAGCGCCTGAGCTCCGGGTTGCGGCGGCGCAGCGCGATCACGGCTATGTTCACCACCGCCATGGTGGCGAGGGTGCCGATGGTCGTCAGGTTCACCACGGCGTCCAGGGACGAGAACGCGGCCGGGACCGCGAAGACCACGGCCACGATCCACGTGTTGGCGACCGGGGTGTGGGTGCGCGGCGAGACCCGCTCGAACACCCGGGGCACCAGCCCGTCGCGGGACATCGACATGAGGATGCGGGTCTGGCCGTACATCACGGCGAGCACGACGGACGCGATGGCCACGACGGCCCCGAACGCGATGATGCCGCCGCCGACGGCCGAGTCGGTGACCTGGTCGACCACCAGGGAGAGGGCGGCCGGCTTGCCCCCCACCGCGTCCGCGCCCAGGGCGCCGATGGCTCCGAGGGCGACCGCGCAGTAGAGCAGCGTGACCAGGCCGATGCAGATCATGATCGCGAGCGGGATGTTCCGCCGCGGGTCCTTGACCTCCTCGCCGGCGGTGGTGATGGCGTCGAAGCCGATGTACGAGAAGAAGGCCACCGACGCACCGGCGGTGACTCCGGCCACGCCCTGCGGCGCGAAGGGCGCCAGGTGCCCGTCCTCGAAGGCGGTGAAGGCGATCGCGCAGAACGCGATGAGGATGCCGATCTTGAGGACCGCCATCGCCGCCGTGGCGCCGGCGCTCTCCCTGATGCCGCGCACCAGCAGGGTGGCGGCCATCATCACCACGACGACCGCCGGAAGGTTGACGGCTCCGCCGTCGGCGGGCCCCGAGGAGAGGGCGGCCGGCAGGTGCACGCCGAAGAGGCTGTCGAGCAGCTCGTTGACGTACTGGCTCCAGCCCACCGCCACCGCCGAGACCGACACGCCGTACTCCAGGAGCAGGCACCAGCCGACGAGGAACGCGACGCGCTCCCCGAGGGTCGCGTACGCGAAGGAGTACGAGCTGCCGGACACCGGGATGGCGCCACCCAGCTCGGCGAAGGAGAAGGCGGTGAAGATGCACGTGATCGCGGCGAGGACGAAGGAGACCAGTACGGCCGGACCCGCCTCGGCGACGCTGTCGGACAGGCCGACGAAGATGCCGGTGCCGACGATCGCCCCCACCCCGAAGCACACGAGCTGGAACAGGCCCATCGTCCGGCGCAGACCATGGCCCTCCAGGTCGGCTCCGGACTCGGCGACCAGCGCGGCGGGGCTCTTGATGCGCGCCCCTGGGCGGAGCGACGGGCTCCCGGGGTTCCGGGGCGTGTGGGGGGCCGGACTCATGGGGGACGTTCTCTTCTCTGGTGGAGCGCGGGGACGCGCGGGGGCGCGCGGGACGGGAGCCGTGGGGGGCTCCGTCGGTGCGGGGCCGGCCGGGGACCGGGCCCATGCAAATGGGGTTCGAGCGTGCGAGCCCGAACCCCACCAAGTGAAACCATCGTAGCCATCACCCCGCATGTTCACCCAATGGGGCGCATCTTCATTCCCCCTGCCCACCGCCGGCCATCGTCGCCACGAGCACGGCCTTGATGGTGTGCATGCGGTTCTCCGCCTCGTCGAAGACGACGGAGTGCGCGGACTCGAAGACCTCGTCGGTGACCTCGAGCTCCTTCAGGCCGTGGCGCGCGTGGATGTCCCTGCCCACCTCCGTGCCGAGGTCGTGGTAGGCGGGGAGGCAGTGCATGAACTTCACGCCGGCGTTGCCGCTGGCCCGGAGGACGTCCATGGTCACGGAGTAGGGCGCGAGGGCGGTGATGCGCTCGTCCCAGACCTCCTTCGGCTCTCCCATCGAGACCCAGACGTCGGTGGCGACGAAGTCGGCCCCCCGGACGCCCTCGGCCACGTCCTCGGTGAGGGTGATGCGCGCACCGCTGGACTTGGCGAGCTCGTGCGCCCGGTCCACGACGGCCTGTGCCGGCCAGTAGGAGGCGGGGGCGATGATCCGGACGTCCATGCCGAGCAGTGCCCCGGTGACCAGGTAGGAGTTGCCCATGTTGAAGCGGGCGTCACCGAGGTAGGCGAGGGAGAGCGCCTCGAGCGGCTTCTCGCTGTGCTCGGTCATCGTGAGGACGTCGGCGAGCATCTGGGTGGGGTGCCATTCGTCGGTCAGCCCGTTGAAGACGGGGACCCCGGCGTGGGCGGCCAGCTCCTCGACCGCCTGCTGGCTGTCACCCCGGTACTCGATGCCGTCGAACATCCGGCCGAGCACCCGGGCGGTGTCCTTGACCGACTCCTTGTGCCCCATCTGCGAGCCCGACGGTTCGAGGTAGGTGGTGGTGGCACCCTGGTCCGCGGCGGCCACCTCGAAGGCGCAGCGGGTGCGCGTCGAGGTCTTCTCGAAGATCAGCGCGATGTTCCTGCCCCGCAGCCGCCGCACCTCGGCGCCGGCCTTCTTGGCGGCCTTGAGCTCGGCGGACAGGGCGATCAGGCCGCGGAACTCCTCGGCCGTGAAATCCAGCTCCTTGAGGAAGTGGCGGCCTGCGAGGTCTATGGCCATGGTGATGCTCCTGGGTCGGACTGCCGGGCGGGGGCGTGCGGGCACGACTCGCCCGCGGCTGCGCCGACGCGCGGGCGCGCGTGGCCGCTCAGGCAAGCGTGCATGCACGCGAGGCCGGAAGTCTATACGAACTCACGCATTGATATACAGAGATCGACCGGGGTGCCGCACTCACTTTTCCACCCACCCGGGCACCGACCACCGGACGCTCCCGCCCGCCGGCCCACGCCGGGCCCCGGGCCACCAGCACCTCGTGGGACGACGCGCCGCGCCCGGACCACAGCCCGGGCACCTCCGGGACGGCCGGCTCACACCGGGTCACGGACCACCGGGCAGCTCATGCACCGCGGGCCTCCGCGGCCCCGGCCGAGTTCGCTGCCGCGGATCTCCACGACCTCGATGCCCTCCTTGCGCAGATAGGCGTTCGTGGTGGCGTTGCGCTCGTAGGCGACGACCACGCCCGGTTCCACGGCCAGCACGTTGCAGCCGTCGTCCCACTGCTCGCGCTCGGCCGCGTGCACGTCCTGCGTGGCGGTGAGGACCCGGATCGCGTCCAGACCGAGGGCGGCGGCGATGGCCCGGTGCATGTGCTCGGGCGGGTGGTCGGTGACCTTCAGCTCGAGGGGGCCGCTGCCGGGCTCGATGGTGTACGAACGGAGCATCCCTAGGCCGGCGTACTTCGTGAACGTGTCCCCGTCGACCATCGTCATCACCGTGTCGAGGTGCATGAACGCACGGCGCTTCGGCAGGTCCAGGGCCACGATGGTCCGGGCGGAACCGGCGTCGAAGAGGCCCCGGGCCAGCATCTCCACGGCCTGCGGGGTCGTGCGCTCACTCATCCCGATCAGGACGGCGCCCCGGCCGATGACGAGGACGTCACCGCCCTCGATGGTGGACGGATAGTCGTCCTGCCCCTGCGACCAGTGGTGGAAGACGCCTGCCTCGGCACCCGTGAACAGCGGGTGGTGCCGGTAGATCGCCTCGAAGTGCACGGTCTCCCGCTGCCTGGCCGGCCACCGCATCGCGTTGATGGACACACCGTCGTAGATCCACGCCGAGGTGTCACGGGTGAAGAGATGGTTGGGCAGCGGGTCGAGCAGGAAGTCGTCCATGTCCATCACGTGGAAGCGGACGGACGTGGGCTCGGCGTGCCGCTCCAGGAACTCCCGCTTCGTCATGCCGCCGACCAGTGCCTCGGTCAGCTCGGCGGTGCCCAGCCCGTCGAACACGGCACGCAGGTGCTCGGTGGCGAGCGGGCCGTACTCCTTCTCCCTGAAGACCCGGTCGAGCACGAGCCGCCGCGCCACCGGGATGTCGAGGGACTCCCGCAGCAGGTCCCCGAAGAGATGGACCTCGACACCCCGCTCACGCAGCACGTCGGCGAAGCCGTCGTGTTCCTCCCGGGCACGGCGCACCCACAGCACGTCGTCGAAGAGGAGCGCGTCCTTGTTGCTGGGGGTGAGCCGTTTCAGTTCCAGATCCGGGCGGTGCAGGATGACGCGGCGCAGCCGCCCGGCCTCGGAGTCGACGTGGAATCCCATGTCTCCATCCTCACCGCGCGGGGCGCCGTTCACCCCTGATGACCGCCGGGACCTCGTCAGAGCCGTGGGTCGACCGGCTCCGACTCCAGGGCGAGGACCGCGAAGACCGCCTCGTGGATCCGCCAGAGCGGCTCCCCCTCCGCCAGGCGGTCCAGCGCCTCGACGCCCAGGGCGTACTCGCGCAGGGCCAGCGACCTCTTGTGGCCGAGGAAGCGCGATCGCAGCCGCTCCAGGTTCTCCGGCCGCGTGTACTCGGGGCCGTAGATGATCCGCAGGTACTCCCGGCCGCGCACCTTGACGCCCGGCTGCACGAGCCGGCCCCTGGAATCCCGGACGAGGGCGCCGAGGGGTTTGACGACCATGCCCTCCCCGCCGCGACCGGTCATCTCCAGCCACCAGTCGACGCCGGAGCGCACCGAGTCGTCATCGCCGGTGTCGACGACGAGACGGCGGGTGACCTGGAGCAGCCCGGTCGGGTCGTGCTCGACGAGCCGGTCCAGCCAGGCCAGCTGCTCGTCGTGCGGCACGGCGGCCAGCGAGCGGCCCCGCACGGCCAGGACCTGGAAGGGCGCGAGCCGGACACCGTCGAGTCCTTCGGTGCTCCAGCAGTACCGGCGGTACGCCTCCGTGAACGCGGCGGCGTCCGCGGCCCGCTCACGCTGCCGCCCCGCGAGGGCGGTGACGTCCACCCCCCGGGCGGCCGCGGCGGCGAGGGCGTCACCGGCCACGGGGAGCGCCGCCCCGGACGCGGCGCCCACGGCCGCGTACTGCGAGCGCAGGAGGCCCGCGGCCTTGAGGGACCAGGGCATCAGCTCGGCGTCGAACAGCACCCAGTCGGTGTCCCACTCCTCCCAGAGGCCGGCGGCGGTGACGGCCGTGCGCAGCCTGCCGAGGACGACCTCGGTGAGCGCCGCGTCGTCGAGGAACGGCCGCCCGGTGCGCGTGTACAGGGCTCCGGTGGGGCCGTCGGTGCCGAAACGCTCACGGGCCGCCTCCGCGTCCCGGCAGACCAGGGCCACCGCCCGCGAGCCCATGTGCTTCTCCTCGCACACGACCCTGCCGACTCCGTCCGCGCGGTACTGCGCGAAGGCCTCGGCCGGGTGCTCCAGGAAGCCCGCCTCCTGGGAGGTGGCGGTCGGCGCCATGGTCGGGGGGAGGTAGGCCAGCAGTCTCGGATCGACGGCGAACCGGCTCATGACCTCCAGCGCCGCGGCGGCGTTCTCCTCGCGCACCGCGATCCTGCCCATGTGCCGTGTCTCGACGACCCGGCGGCCCTGTACGTCGGCGAGGTCGAGCGGACGGCCCTCCCGACCCCCGGGCGCCTCGCTGACCAAGGGCTTCACCGGCTCGTACCAGACCCGCTCGGCCGGTACGTCGACGATCTCGCGCTCCGGCCAGCGCAGGGCGGTCATCCTCCCGCCGAAGACCGCTCCGGTGTCCAGGCACAGGGTGTTGTTGATCCACGAGGTGACCGGCACGGGGGTGTGCCCGTAGACCACGGCCGCACGGCCGCGGTACTCCTCCGCCCACGGGTAGCGCACCGGCAGCCCGAACTCGTCGGTCTCGCCGGTCGTGTCTCCGTACAGCGCGTGCGAGCGGACCCGCCCGGAGGTGCGGCCGTGGTACTTCTCGGGCAGCCCCGCGTGGCAGACGACCAGATTGCCCTCATCCAGGACGTAGTGGCTGACCAGCCCGTCGATGAACCGCGCCACCTCGGCGCGGAACTCCGGGTCCTCGGCGTCCTCCCGCTCCAGCTGCTCGATGGTCTCGGCGAGGCCGTGGGTCGGCTGGACCTTGCGCCCCTTGAGGTGGCGGCCGAGCTTGTTCTCGTGGTTGCCCGGCACGCACAGGGCGTTGCCCGCCGCCACCATGGACATGACCCGGCGCAGCACCCCGGGGCTGTCCGGTCCGCGGTCGACGAGGTCGCCGACGAAGACGGCGGTGCGCCCGTCGGGGTGCACGCCGTCCGAGTAGCCGAGCTTGCCCAGCAGGGACTCCAGCTCGGAACTGCAGCCGTGGACGTCGCCGATGATGTCGAAGGGGCCGGTGAGGTGGCGCAGGTCGTTGTAGCGCCGCTCCAGGACGATCTCGGCGGAGGCGGCCTCCTCCTCGGTGCGCAGGACGTGCACCTTGCGGAAACCCTCGCGCTCCAGGCCGCGCAGGGACCGGTGCAGCTCACGCCGGTGGCGCTGGACCACGTGCCGGGGCATGCCGGCGCGGTCCGGGCGGGTGCTGTTGCGTGCGCGGCAGACCTCCTCGGGCAGGTCCAGCACGATGGCGATGGGCAGTACGTCGTGCTGCCTGGCCAGCTGCACGAGCTGTCTGCGGCTCTCCGGCTGCACGTTGGTGGCGTCGACGACGGTGAGCCGCCCGGCGGCCAGCCGCTTGCCGGCGATGTAGTGCAGCACGTCGAAGGCGTCCCGGCTGGCGCCCTGGTCGTTCTCGTCGTCGGCGACCAGGCCGCGGCAGAAGTCCGAGGAGACGATCTCCGTGGGCTTGAAGTGCCTGCGCGCGAAGGTGGACTTGCCCGAGCCACTGGCGCCGATCAGCACGACGAGCGAGAGGTCGGTCACCGGCAGCGTGCGAGAGGTACTGGTCATGCGGCCTTCGCCTCCTTCGTCTTCGTCGGTGCCGGTGCGGCTGCGGGCGTGGTTGCGGGTGCCTGCGTCGTTGCGGGTGCCGGTGCCTGCGTCGTTGCGGGCGCCTGTGCCGGATCCTGCGGCTGGGCGCGGATCGTGAACACGGCCATCTGGGTGGGCGGGCCCACCTCCGGGTCGTCCGGGCCCACGGGGAGATACGTCACCACGTACCCGTGGCGGCCGGCCACCCGCTCCCCCCAGTCCCGGAACTCCTGCCGGGTCCACTCGAACCGGTGGTCCCCGTGGCGCACGTGTCCGGCCGGGAGCGTCTCCCAGCGGACGTTGTACTCGACGTTCGGCGTCGTCACGAGCACGGTCTGCGGTCGGGCCGCACCGAACACGGCGTACTCCAGCGCGGGCAGCCGCTCGAGGTCCAGGTGCTCGATCACCTCGCTGAGCACCGCGGCGTCGTACCCCTTCAGCTGCTTGTCGGTGTACGTCAGGGCGCCCTGACGGAGGATGACCCGAGCGGCCTGCCGCTCGCCCATCCGGTCGATCTTGAGCCGACGCGAGGCGACGGTCAGTGCCCGCATCGACACGTCCACCCCCACGATCTCCGTGAAGCGCGCGTCCTTGAGCAGCGCCTGCAACAACTGGCCCTGTCCGCAGCCGAGGTCGAGAACCTTGGCCGAACCGGCGGCACGCAGGGCCGCCAGAATCGCCTCGCGGCGCTGCTCGGCGAGCGGCACCGGCTTCTCCTCCGTGTCGGTGGTCTCGTCCACGGCGTTGTCGACGCTCTCCACCTCCAGGTCGTCCGACTCGGCCAGCCGTACCAGTTCGAGGCGTTCCGTCGCCTGCCGGGTCAGCCCCCAGCGGCGGGAAAGGTAACGACTGGTGATGAGCTTCCGCTCGGGGTGATCGGCCAGCCAGCCGTCACCGGCCCGGAGCAGCTTGTCCACCTCGTCGGGCGCCACCCAGTAGTGCTTGGCGTCGTCGAGGACGGGCAGCAGCACGTAGAGCTGGCGCAAGGCGTCGGACAGCCGCATCTCGCCCTCCAGCACCAGCCGTACGTAACGCGAGTCGCCCCACTGCGGGAACTGCTCGTCCAGCGGCACGGGCACCGCCTCGATCCGTGCCCAGCCGAGCGGCCCGAACAGCTCGCGCACCAGCTCGACGCCGCCACGCGCGGGCAGCGCGGGCACCTCGACGCGCAGCGGCAAGGACTCCTCGGCCCGCTCGGGCATGGCCCGGCACACGCCGTTCAGCGCGGACTTGAAGACCGCCGCGATGGCGACCGAGAGCAGGGAGGACGCCGCGTAGGGGCGGTCGTTGACGTACTGCGCGAGCGCCGCGTCGGGGGCGCCGCCCCGGCCCTTGCCCTTGCCGCGCCGGACGAGCGCCACCGGATCCACCTCCAGCAGCAGCGCGGCCGTGCACCGCTCCGCGGACGCCTCGGGGTAGAAGACGTGTGCGGTGCCGTGCGCGGTGGAGAACGCCTGTGCCTTCTCGGGATGCTTGTGCAGCAGGAATCCGAGATCGGTGGCAGGGCGTTCGGGGGTGCCGGTCATGCCGATAGTCAAGAACACGCGTCCGAGTATGGCCCTGCCTTCCGCCTCCTACCAGGCATTTTTCACGCTCGGGCCTCCCCCAGCAGGGCGGACAGCCCGGCGATGTCCGCAGGGCCGACCCGGCAGCAGCCTCCGACCAGCCGGGCTCCGGCCCGCTGCCAGTCCCGCACCCGCTCCGGCCGGAAGGTGCTCGCGCCCGTCCACTCCCGGCGGGCGGCATCCCACTCCTCACCGCTGTTGGGATAGACCACCACGGGCTTGCCGCACGTCGCCGCCAGCTCCACCGCAGCGTCCGCGTCCTCGGGAGCGCAGCAGTTGACCCCGACGGCCACCACCTGGTCGTTCCCCGCCACCAGCCCGAACGCCTCCGCCAGCGGCTGCCCCGCCCGGGTCCGGTCCCCCGCGACGCTGTAGGACAGCCAGACGGGCACCGGCAGGTCCTCGACGGCCCGCAGCAGCGCCTCTGCCTCGTCGATGTCCGGCACCGTCTCCAGGGCCAGTACATCGGGACGAGCCCCGGCCAGCACCTCGGCCCTTGGGCGGTGGAAGCGCTCCAGCTCGCGGACGCTGAGCCCGTAACGCCCGCGGTACTCACTGCCGTCCGCGAGCATCGCCCCGTACGGGCCGACCGACGCGGCGACCCAGACCTCCCGGCCGGCCGTGGCCGCCGCCCGGCGGGCCGAGTCCCCGCCGCGGGCCATCAGCTCCGCCGCCCCGGCCGGCCCGACACCGTGCCGCGCGAAGCCCTCGAACGTCGCCTGGTAGCCGGCGGTGGTGAGCACCTGCGCACCCGCCCTGACGTAGGCCGCGTGAGCGGCCTCGATCTGCTCCGGCGCGTCGGCCAGCAGCCGGGCCGACCACAGACCACCGGACAGATCACACCCCTGCTCCTGCAACTGGTTGGAGAGACCGCCGTCCAGCAGCACCGTCCCGTCACGGAGCGCTTCCCCGAGCGTGCGGGCGGGCGGGTCCTGCGGTGTACGGGCGGGTGGCACGGGCTTCTCCTCCACGTCGTCCTCTCACTGCCACGTCGTCCTCTCGGTCGGCGGGTGCACGGCCCCGCCACGGCTGCCGCTCCCGGGCGACGGCTCCCCGGCGGCCGGAGTCCCCGCGGGGGGACCGCCGGCCGGTTGGCGGGAGGTCACCGACTACGTGCGTCCTCTCTCCCGCCCAGCTGCGACTGGACCTGCGACGAGATCAGTTCCAGGTGGTCCAGGTCATCCAGGTCCAGGATCTGGAGGTAGACGCGTGACGCCCCGATCGCCGCGTACCTGCCGATCTTGTCGACCACCTCGCCGGGCGAGCCCGCGAGGCCGTTCGCCTTGAGGTCCTCGACCTCGCGCCCGATGGCGGAGGCGCGCCGCGCGACCTCCGCGTCGGTCTTTCCGACGCAGACCACCAGGGCGTTGGAGTACACCAGGTCCTCCGGTGCGCGACCCGCGGCGGCGGCAGCGGCCCGGACCCGGGCGAACTGCTTTTCGCTGTCCTCGATCGACGCGAAGGGGATGTTGAACTCGTCCGCGTACTGGGCGGCCAGACGCGGGGTGCGCACCGCACCGTGTCCGCCGATCAGGATCGGCACCTTGGCCTGGGCGGGCTTCGGCAGGGCCGGCGAGTCGGTGAGCTGGTAGTACGTGCCGTCGTAACTGAACGTCTCACCGACCGCGGTAGCCCACAGGCCTGTGACGATCGCCAGCTGCTCCTCCAGCCGCCCGAACTTCTCCTTCGGGAACGGGATGCCGTACGCCTTGTGCTCCTCCTCGAACCAGCCCGCGCCCAGGCCCAGATCGACCCGGCCGCCGGACATCTGGTCGACCTGGGCCACCTGGATGGCCAGCACGCCCGGGAGGCGGAAGGTCCCTGCCGTCATCAGGGTGCCGAGCCGGATGCGCTTGGTCTCGCGGGCCAGCCCCGCCAGGGTGATCCACGCGTCGGTCGGTCCGGGCAGTCCGTCGCCCGAACCCATGCGCACGTAGTGGTCCGACCGGTAGAAGGCGTCGAAGCCGAGGTCCTCGGTGGCCTTGGCGACGGTGAGCAGTGTGTCGTAGCTCGCCCCTTGCTGGGGCTCGGTGAAGATTCGAAGATCCATGCTTCTATCCTGCACCGTCGACCCCGGCGGTCCCCGGCTCTCCTCGCCCCGGTCATGGCCGGAGGCGGGCGGACCCCGCCCCCACCCGGTCACGGCCGGCCCGTCCTGGAACCCGCCGGCCCTCTGATGACCCCGTACGGGCCGTCGCGCATCTGCTCCGCCTCCTGCTCGCGCTCCCGCTCCGCGAGCCGCCTCAGCATGCCGTGCACCCGGTCCACCGACTCGTCGACGGCGTCTATGGCCTCGATGCACTGCCAGTAGAGCCCTTCCTCCTCCGTACCGCAGGCGACGCCGACGAGGGCCATTCCGACCTCACCGAGGAGCAGGGCGAGCGCGGCCAGCGTGCGGCCGGGCTCGGTGACCTCGGATAGCTGGGCGGCCCGCGCGCCTGTGACCGGAACCATCGGATGGCCGAGGACGGGCGCACACGCCGCGCCGATCTCGCTGAGGCCTCGGGCGTCCGTCCGCAACTCCGACGGCCCGCACCTCACCAACTGCCCTCCCACCGCCCGGGCGAGGGCCTGGGCCTGCCACGCCTCCGCCATCACCGCGGGCGCTCCCCGGCTCTCCGCCAGAGACCGCCGACCCGCCTGGATGAGCCGCTCCGCTTCCATGGCACTCCCCCGTCGTCACGAGAACCCGCTCACCTCTTTCATTACCCACAGTGAGGTGTACGCCACCGTAAAGCCAGAGGAAATCGGAAATCTGTGGACAGGTATCCGATTGTGGATAAGTTGATCACTCCGAAGAGTGACCACCCTGGCCGCTGCGGGGGTCGACGCGGTCGGGAATCGGGAAGCGGGCCTCGTTCCGCTCGATCTTGGCCGCCAGCGCGGCCAGTGCGTCGACGCCGAGCACCCCGCAGAACTGCAGCAGATACGCCAGGACGTCCGCGACCTCGTCCTCGACGCGGTGCGCCGTCGCCGGGTCCTCCATGACCCGGGCCGCCTCCTCGGGCGTCAGCCACTGGAAGATCTCCAGGAGTTCGGACGCCTCCACACTGAGGGCCGCCGCGAGGTTCTTCGGCGTGTGGTACGGCTCCCAGGCGCGGGAAGCGGCGAAGTCGGCCAGCCGGCGCTGCAGTCGCGCCACATCGGGTTCGGTCACCGGCCCAGGTCTACCACTGCCGCACCGTCGACGGCACGGGCCTGTGCCGCGGTCGCCTCCGTGACCGTCCCGAGCAGCCTCATGTGCCCGCCCGCGCAGATCGACGCGGCCAGTGCCAGCAGTTCCGTCACCTGCCTCACGTCCATACCGCGGTCGAACCCGTCCGCCAGGACCGTGAGCGCCTGCATCGCCGAGGGGACCTCCGCGGCCGGGTCGACCACGAGGACGTGCGGCCCCGTCAGAAGCACCAGGGAGAGGGCCAGATACCGGAGTTCGCCGTCGCCGAGGTGGCCGAGAGGGGTGCTGTGGCCCGCTCCCCGTTCCGTGCGGGCACGGACCGTCCCGTCCGCCAGGCGCTCGACGCCCAGCCCCGTCACCCGCCCGGCACATCCCGCGTCCGCGCCGGCCACCAGCCGGGCGTGCCGCTGCGCGCACTGGCCGTGGGTGCGCAGCAGCACATCGGCCAGGTTGTCGCACGAGGAGGTCAGCCGGCCCTCCCCGACGGGGACGGCCGCACGCATCCGGCCCGGCTGCGGGTCGCAGACGAACGCCGACCGCAGCGCCACCACCACCTGCTCGGCGGCGGCCAGCACCCTCAGCTGCCCGTCCGTGGTGCCCGCGACCCGCAACGGGAGCAGGGCCGTGCCCAGCCGGTCGTCCGGGAAGGGCGCGCGCGTCACCGGGACCGCGCCCCCGGTGTGCCAGGCGGCCTGCACGGTGGAGCGCCGCGGGTCGCGCAGCGCCGTCGTCAGCAACGTCTCGCGGCCGTCCGTCAGCCGCTCGCCGACGATGCGCAGGCTGGGTTCCGCCTGGACGGCCAGATCGAGCCTCACCGGCCCGGCCGGCCCCTCCACGGTGCAGCCGAGCCGGAAGCCCCGGCGCCCCTGTGCGTCGGCCCCGGCCCGTGCGGGCACCCAGGCCGCCGGGTCGGGGAAGACGTCCTCCAACGGGTCACCGGCGGCGAGCCGCGCCAGCGCCTCGTACCCGCGCAGGGCGGTCGACTTGCCGCTCCCGCTGCCCCCGGCGAGCAGGGTGAGCGGGCCGAGCGGGATGACGGTGCGGCGGTGGGCGGCGAAGGCGTCGAGACGGAGCTCGCCGACGTACGGCCGGGGTGTGCGGATGGTTCGGGCGGGCGCCGGGGCAGGGGGCGTCGCGGGGGAGATGACAGTCATGAGCGGACCGTACGCACGCCTCCGGCCGGCGAACCGTTCCGCCCGCACGACCTTCCTACGATTGGGGTACGCCCGCCGCGGTGACCCCCTCGACCTCCATGCCGGCCGGTGCGAGCAGGAAGACGTTCCGGTCGACGCGGTGCATCCCGCTGCCCAGTCCGAACACCACACCGCTGCTGAAGTCCAGGATCCGCTTGGCCACATCGCTCTCGGCACCGGTCAGGTCCAGCAGGACGGGAATCTGGGCCACCAGGTACTCGGCCACCTCGCGCGCGTCCGCGAAGACCTGGACCCGCAGGACGACCATGCGCCGCTGTTCGGCCGACTCCCGCTGCTCGGGGACCGCGCGGTGGTCGACCCGGGAGGGCCACTCGTTGCGCCCCCGCAGGGGTACGACCTGCGCGAGCCCTTCCCACTGTTCGTCGGTCGCGTCGTACCTGTCGTACCTGTCGTACCTGCTCACAGAACGACCCCGTCCGTATGCCGGTTGGCTGTGCGCCGGCTGCGCTCGCTGTTCATCGGGCAATTCTCACCTCCCTCACCCGTTCGGCGTACCACCGACACGGGCCGGAGCGTGATCGACACCCTCGGGCGCGGCGGGGCCGTCCGCCCCGGGGAGCGTGTCGAGCGGGGTGAAGCGCACGGGGAGGTGGGCCGGCGCACGGTGGAAGGGGCCCGGGCGCCAGAGCAGTTCGGCGGGCGCGACGGCGAGTTCCAGGTCACAGAGCTGGCTGGTGAGCTGCTCGATCGCCGTCATCGCCATGAGCAGGGCCGGCTGCTTGGCCGGACACCGGTGCGGACCCGTCGACCACGCCAGGTGGGCACTGTCGCCGGAGCGCACGTCGAAGCCCGAAGCGACGGGCGGCGACTGGGTGTTGGCGGCGGCGAAGGAGACCATGACCAGCTGTCCGGCGCGCAGCGCGACACCGTGGAACTCGGTGTCGCGCCGGGGATAGTGCGCCCCCATGTTGGCCAGCGGCGGGTCCCGCCAGAGCACCTCGTCGATCGCCTCCTGCGCGGTCATCGCGCCCCCGTGCAGGAAGCCTCCGTACCGGCTGTCGCTGAGCATCCGCAGGAGGGCGTTGCCGATCAGGTTCGTCGTCGGGTCGTGGCCGGCGCTCATGATCAATGTGATCTGACGCACGGCCTCGTCGTCGTCGAGGCCCGCCGGGTGGGCGAGGAGGTAGGTGGTGAGGTCCCGCCCCGGGCGGGCCCGGCGCTCGGCCACGAGTTCGGTGACGACGCCGACCAGGTCGGCGTAGGCGGCTGCGGCGCCCTCGGCCGGGTCCATCATCCCCGAGACGCCGCGGACGATCCGCTCGCCGTCCTCCGGGACGACTCCGAAGGACTCGGTGAAGACGTGGAGGGGGAGCCTTCGCGCGTACTGGGCGATCAGGTCGCCGGAGCCCGTCGCGGAGAAGTCCGCGATGAGCTGGCGGGCGATCCTGGCGACCTCCGCCCGCAGCAGGTGCGGTTCGATGAGCGCCAGGGTGTCGTTGATGGCCTCGCGGTAGCGGGCGTGGACGGAGCCGTCGCTGAAGAGAGCCGTGGGCCGGTGGCCGAGCACCGGCAGGACCGGCGAGTCGGCCGGGACGCCTTCCTGCCAGGCGCGCGGGTCCTTGGTGAAGGTCTCGGTGTCCCTGAGCAGGTCGACGGCGGCGTGGTAGTCCGTGACCAGCATCGCGTCGATGCCCGGCGCGATGCGGACGCGGGCCAGCGGCCCCTGGGCGCGCAGCCGGCGGTAGTGGCCGTGCGGATCGGCGGCGAAGGCGGGGCCGTACAGCGCGGGCGGCTCGTGGGGCGGGACGGTGGCGGGCGGCGGGGTGGGGCCGGCGGCTTCGGGAGCCGTACCGGGTCCGGGCAGGTTCATGACGGGTCCTGGGGCGGGGGCAGGCACGACAGCGCGTGCTCGGCGAGGGCGATCAGGGCTTCGATGCCGCCGCGGCGTTCGCGGGCGTCGCACTGCACCAGCGGGGTCCGCGGCGCGAGGTCGAGGTGCTTGCGCAGGACCTCGTCCGTGTGCGCGGGTGCGTCGGGGAAGCGGTTCACGGCGACGGCGTAGGGCAGCCCCTGCTCCTCCACCATGTCCATGACGGCGAAGGAGTCCTCCAGGCGGCGGGTGTCGACCATGACGAGGGCGCCGAGGGCACCGCGGGCGATGTCCTCCCACAGCGGCAGGAACCGCTCCTGCCCGGGGGTGCCGAACATGTACAGCACCAGGTCGTCGTGCACGGTCAGCCGGCCGAAGTCGACGGCGACCGTGGTCGTGGTCTTGTCCGGAAGCCCGGCGGTGTCGTCGAGCCGGCTGCTCGACTGCGTCATCACCTCTTCCGTGTGCAGGGTCGGGATCTCCGACAGGGTGCGGATCAGGGTCGTCTTGCCCACGCCGAAGGGGGGGCCTCCCCCTGAGTGGTGGACACGCTGATACTGGATCTGCTTGATCCGGAGGAAGCGAGAAGACCGCCGATGGCGATGAAGGATTATTCGGACGAGTTCAAGGCCGACGCTGTGGCCCTGTACGAGTCCACACCTGGGGCGACATACAAGAGCATCGCCGCTGACCTGGGCATCAACCGGGCGACCCTGCGTGCGTGGGTGCTGCGGGACCGCGAACGCCGTGGCGTCACCGCTGCGGCTGCGCGGCCTCCCGCCCGGCCGGCAGCGGTCGCGTCCACTGATCCGGACGAGCGGGTCCGGCGTCTGGAGGCCCGGGTGGCGGAACTCGAGGCCAGTGAGCGCAAGCTCGCCACCGAGCGGGACATCCTCCGCAAGGCAGCCAAGTATTTCGCCGGAGAGACGAACTGGTGATCAGCCGCTTCCAGTTCGTTGACGACCACCGGGCCACCTACGAGGTGAA
>NZ_JBEXWB010000051.1:0-28432 GCF_040629645.1 Streptomyces sp. NPDC005899
TGGTCACAACCGAAACCGTGAGCCAGCACCACCGCCCGCCCCCGCGGGTTCCCGGTGACCGTGACGTTGTTCCTGCGCTCGATATCCATACCCCCTACTCTCTCAGCCTCCGCGCCCTGCTCCGGAACGGGTCCCGATCACCGCATCTCCCGCCCGCAGCCTTCACAACCCGCACATACATGCAGGCCTCATCGTCGCGCGGCTCGGCCCCCGGTGCCCAGGCATCGCAAGGCGAGCCGGTGATGGATGAGCGGCCGCGAAGCGGCTCGACGAACAGCACCGGTGAGGGCGAGGGCGAGTTGCGGTCCGCGCCACCGGTCCGGCTCCCGGGGCCCCGCCCGCTTACGCCGGTAGGCAGGCATGCGTTCGTTCCGGTCGCCGGCGAGCCCGTGGGGGAACCTGCACCACGCCACCCGCCGGACCCCTCGACCCCTGCCGAGGCGATCCGGGGTCCCGAGGGGGAGCAGGGCGGAACTGACGTGCACCCGCTCGGCGCCGAACGCGGTGCGGGCGGCGACGCGGCACCCGAATGGCGTACGCATGCCCGCCGGAACCTGCGCCCCTCATCCGTTCGGGTCATGGTGGTGGTGACCCTGTGCGGTGGTGGCCCTGTGCTTCGCGCCCTGCCTCGGCTCGTGCTGTCAGGAGGCGTCATGCTGGTTGTGGCCATGCTCGTACCGCTCGTGCTCGTGGGTCTGGCATTCGCGATGGACGCCTTCGAAACGTTCCTCTTCCCTCCTCCTCCTCCTCCTCCGCCGCCGCCGTTCCCTGCCCGGACCGCCGTGGCGGACACTGGGGCGGAGCAGGGCGAGGGCATACCTGATGAGGGCGAGTGAGAGCGCGCGCGAACAGAGCTGCGCCGGAGGGCAGACCCCTTCTCATGCGCACCTCGAACGAGCGGTCACCCTGCCGCAGGCACGTGCTCCCCACGCCGTGATGGCGTAGGTGCCCGGCGCCACGTTCCGCCCTGCCGGTGCGGGCGCCCCCTGCCGGTGCGCGTGCCCCCGCCGGCCCCGCATTGGAACGGCATCCGGTGCGGCCGGGAGGCAACGGCCGTGCTGTGCATGGTAATTGACATACGCCCGTCACACAGGAACCGGAATGCGGGGCCGGTCGTGACCGGTTTCCACTGACATGACTACAGGAGTAGCGCTCAACGCGATCGACGCCGACAACCAGGTCGACGGCTCCGTGCAGCTCGCACGTGAGGCCGCCGCTGCGGGGCTTCGGTCGGTGTGGTTCGGCCAGACCTTCGGTGCGGACTCGCCCCAGCTCGCGGCACTCGTCGGACGGGAGGTACCCGGCCTGCACGTGGGCACGTCGGCGATCCCCGTCTTCGGCCGGCATCCGCTGCTGATCTCCAGCCAGGCGCAGACCGCCCAGGCGGCCACACACGGCCGCTACCACCTCGGACTGGCGCTCGGCACCAAACTCCTGACCGAGACGGGCTTCGGCATGCCCTACGAACGGCCCATCGCGCGCCTGCGCGAATTCCTGACGGCGCTACGGCAGTTGACCGAGACCGGCACCGCCGACTTCCACGGCGAACTGCTCACCGCGACGACACCGATCCCCGGTCGTGTACCGGGCGCCGAGGGCGGTGTGCCGTTGCTCGTCGCCGCGATGGGCCCCCAGGCGCTACGCGTCAGCGGTGAACTGGCGGACGGGATCCTGCCCTATCTGGCCGGGCCGCGTGCGCTGAGCGAGAACATCGTGCCGGCGGTCACCGCAGCGGCAGAGGCCGCCGGCCGGCCCGCGCCCCGGATCGTCGCCCTGGTGCACGGCGTGGTCACCGACGATGTCGACTCCGTGAGGGAGAAGGCCGCCGAACAACTCGCGTTCTACGAGCAGTTCCCGTCCTACGCGCGGGTCATCGGGCTCTCCGGCGGCCGGCGGGCCGTCGACGTGGCCGTGATCGGCGACGAGCGGGCGGTCACCGCCGAGGTAAGGCGGTACCGGGATGCCGGGGCGACCGAGGTGGTGTTCTCGGGGACGGAAATCGCAGGAGAGGCCGATCGGCGCCGTACCTGGGCGCTCCTCGGGGAACTCGCCGGCTGAGTGAGGGACCGGCTGAGCGAGGGATAACCGGCTGAGTGCGGGACCGGCGGAGGTGGCCGACGAGGCGATCGGCCGCGGGCCCTGGCACGCCGGAGAGCGGGGGAGGTGGTGCGGGGTCAGGTAGGTGGGGCGGTGTCTTGGAAGGCCCGAGCTGGTGGCGTGAGCAGCATCCGGCCCGCCGAAGACTGCGCTGCTGGGAGAGCTGGCCGGCAGTGGCGTGCCTGGGGCGGCAGCATGACGGAGGATCCCGTGATCGCTGCCGTTCCATGGGGCGGGCGAAGCGTGTCCGGAGCGTCCGCAACGTGCTGGCCGCGCCGGCGCCGTCGGGCCCGGTGATCCGGCCACCGACGTGCGTGGATACGCCTCCTCCTTGTCCGGCCACGCGCCTACGGCTCCGCTCTACTCATCACGGAAGAGCGGTGAGTCGCCCGCGATTTAGGACATGTCCTGACCTCGACGGGTCATAGCGTGGTCCTCGACCGACGGCGCAGAACACCGAAAGGCAGAACCCATGACCCCCGACGACTCGACCACCCGCAACGTGACCACCAGCGACCTGACCGAGCCCGCGGCCGTCAGCGGTGAACGCGCCGACCTGCTGGAGATGCTGGCCAAGCACCGGCACTTCCTGCGTTTCACCACACGCGACCTCACCGACGAGCAGGCCGGGCTCCGGACCACCGTCAGCGAGCTCTGTCTGGGCGGCCTGATCAAGCACATGACAGCGTGCGAGCAGAACTGGGCGGACTTCATCGTGCACGGCCCGTCGGTGATGGGTGACTTCACGAGTATGACCGAGGCCGACTGGGAGCGGCGGACCAACGAGTTCCGGATGCTGCCCGGTGAGACGCTGTCAGGTGTCCTGGCCGGCTACGCAGACGCGGCCCGCCGGACCGACGAACTGGTCACCACGCTGCCCGACCTGGGAGCCACGCAGCCCCTGCCGAAAGCCCCGTGGTTCGAGTCCGGCGCGCAGTGGTCGGCCCGCCGGGTCCTGATGCACCTCATCGCCGAGACCGCTCAGCACTCCGGCCATGCCGACATCATCAGAGAGTCCATGGACGGCGCCAAGAGCATGGGCTGACCCGCCGCGCCGGGTCGTACGGCTTCCGAAGCGACCCCGGCCGTTTCCGGCCCGCCTACGCGAGGTAGGGCTGGACGGTCGGCGGCGCGGCGTACCCCTCCTGCGGTGGGGTACGCCGTCGAGGACCGGCCGACGGTGCCGCTGAGCTGCCGGGCGAACCGGCCGCACGGCACTCCGCACGCTGCCGCCGGCGAGGCGATCGTCCAACGACCGCGGAAGCACTCGGGAGAGGGAAGGTGGTGGACTCGGTGCCGCTGCGGGCGCCCATTGGCGGAGGCCGCCTGCCGCCGTCCGTCCGGCTTGCGCTCTGCTCGCCACCCGGATCCGTGCCGGACGGCTACCGACCCAGGGCCCGCAGCGTCCGCCGGTCGGCGGATACCGAAAGCCCGGCGGGTGCCCGAAGCTGGGCTCGGTAGCCGGTCTGCGTAGCGGCATCACGCCGTGAGGGCTTTCAGGGTCGGCCGCCGATGGCCCGCCGAGCGGATCAGTCGCCCGGCAGCCAGTCACCGCGGGCCGTCTCGGCGACTGGACCGATGAGTTCGCGGCGTTTGCCCGGTGTACCCGTCGACGAAGGGAGCGCACCATGCGCAAGATCATCATTTGTACCTTCCTGACGCTCGACGGCGTCATGCAGGCACCGGGCGGTCCGGACGAGGACGCCGAGAGCGGCTTCGAGCACGGGGGCTGGCAGAAGCCGGTGGACGACGAGGAAGTCGGCGCGGCCATCGCCGGGTGGTACGAGCAGTCCGACGCGATGCTGCTCGGCCGCAAGACGTATGAGATCTTCGCGTCGTACTGGCCGGCCGCCGATCCCGGCAACCCGTTCACCGACCGAATGAACAGCATGCACAAGTACGTGGCGTCTCGTACCCTGACGTCCGTCGAATGGCGGAACTCCGTGCTGCTGGAGGGCGACATCGCCGACGCGGTAGGCGAACTGAAGGCGTCCGACGGCGGCGACATCAACGTCGTCGGCAGCGGCGACCTCGCCCAGACCCTCATGCGGCAGGGTCTCGTCGACGAATACCGGCTGACCATCCACCCGGTGATCATCGGCACCGGCAAGCGGCTCTTCGCCGAAGGGGCGATCCCCACCGCGCTGGAGCCGGTCAGCGTCTCGACCACGAAGGGCGGCACCGTCGTCGGTGTCTACAGGCCGAGCGGCAGGCCGGAGTACGACAGCTACTGATGACTGGTCAGGGATGGCCAGGTCCGTCTCGAAGTCGCCGGATGGCACCTCGCAGCGGTACGGAGCGGTCTCCGCACGGCGGACCCGACTGAGAAGATGACGGCATGCTGCAAGCCTGTCTGAACGGTTCCAGGAGCCGCACCGAGTGCGCTCACCTCCCCGTGACCCCGCAGGAGCTGGCGGCGGCAGCCCGCACGGCCGTCGCCGCCGGTGCCCAGGACGTCCACCTCCACCCCAAGGGCCGTGACGGCACCGACACACTGGACCCCGCCGACGTCGCCGCTGTCCTCATAGCCGTGCGGGACGCCGTTCCAGGCATCCCCGTCGGCGTCACCACCGGCGCCTGGGCCACGCCTGACCCCGGAATTCGCGTGTCCCAGGTCCGATCCTGGACCGTGCTGCCGGACCACGCCTCGGTGAACTGGCACGAGGAGGGCGCCACCGAAGTGGCCGCCGCCCTGCTGGACCGGGGTATCGGAGTGGAAGCCGGCATCTACTCCGGAACCCGCGCGGCGCGGCGGTTCCTCAGCTGGCGGGAGTCCCACCGCGTCCTACGTGTCCTGGCCGAGATCACCGACACCGACCCACAGACCGCGCCCCGTGCCGCAGCCGGTCTGCTCGACGAGCTCCGCCCGGCAACGTCCTCGCCGATCCTCCTGCACGGCGAGGACGACGCCGCCTGGCCCGTCCTCCGGCTGGCGGCCTCACGCCGACTGGACGCGCGGATCGGCCTGGAGGACGTGCTCCACCTGCCCGACGGCACACTCGCCGGGAGCAACGCCGACCTCGTCCACGCGGCAGGGGAGATCATCCGAAAGGGCATCGGGGGGTCCTGAGGACTCGACTCCGTCATGGGGGGTGCTCGACGAAGGCGTGGGCAGGGCGCTGCGGTCGGGGAGGCGGGAGGGCGCTGCGGTCGGCGGAGGAGCGGTCCGGGATTCAGGGACGCTTCCGGCCAGGTGCCCGGCTGGTTCTCCTCAGGCAGGCGAACGGCAACTCAGAAAGACGCTACCGGCCAGTAGCGGTACGGTCGCTCAGACTTCATCATTAACCGCGAGCATGACAACCCGTCGCCGATCGCGGCGTACGGGCCATTGGCAGGTTCCCTACACAGGAGTCCCCATGCATGCACGCGCCACTGTCCAGCGCACGGCCGCGGCTCTGGCCGCGGCCCTCGCTCTCGTCGCGGTACCCGTCACCTCGGCTGACGCGACGCAGACGGCTCCGGCCCGCACGCACACACCGGCCACCGCCGGTGCTGCCATCGCCCCGGTCCCCCCGTCCACCCTCGCGGCCGGCGTCGACTACAACGTCTGGCGGCAGGAGGTCGCGGCCGTCGTCGCCGAGGCGCGCCCCTGGATCGAGACCCGCACGGGAGACGCGGGCGGGGGAAAGCAGGCGATCGTTCTCGACATCGACAACACCGCGCTCGAGACGCACTTCCACCCGTTCTGGGAACTGCCCACCCCCGCCGTCCGGGACGTCCGTGACCTGGCCCGTTATGCCGATGCCCGCGGCGTGGCCGTCTTCTTCGTCACCGCTCGGCCGGGCATCATCCACTCCCTCACGGACTGGAACCTCAGACAGGCTGGCTACCCGGTGGACGGACTGTACGTGCGCAGTCTGCCCGACCTGTTCGATGAGGTCAGCGCCTACAAGACCGAGCAGCGGGCTGCTATCGAGGCGAAGGGATACAAGATCATCGCCAACATCGGCAACAACACCACCGACGTCGTCGGAGGTCACGCCGAACGCACCTTCAAGCTCCCGGACTACGGCGGTGAGCTCTCCTGAGGGGTGTGTGGCCCGCCGTTCCGCCTCGGTCGAGCCGGGACTGTCCGTCGAGCGCGATGTGACAGTGGGGCGGCCGCAGGTGCGGAGGAAGTCCGCCGGAGGCCGGGTGCCCGCGACGTGCGGGGTGCGCATCGGACCACCGGTCGGTCGTTTCGCCGGTCGGTCGTCCCAGCCGGGGCGGACCGGCCTCGGGGCCACCTGACGGACGACGTCGCACAGCATGCCTGGAAGTCGCGGCGGGCGATCAGCCGGTCCGGTCACCCGGGGGTGTCCCCGGTCACCTGCGGGGTCTCCGGTCACCCTGCGGGGTCAGGGATCCTCGGGGCTCAGCCGGGTGGGGGTCACGCGGGTCAACGCGGCGCGGGACGTGACGTCGAGCTTGCGCATCGCGTTCGCCACGTGCTGTTCGACCGTCCGGACGGACAGGTGCAGCGTATGAGCGATGTCCCTGTTGGTCAGGCCGGACGCCGCGAGCCGGGCGACTTCCTCTTCACGGGGTGAGAGCCGGCTTCCGTAGCTGGGGCGGCCGACCGCGCGGGGTCTGCCGCAAGAACTGCTGGTCCGCAGGGCCGCCCGGACACGGGCCGTGTCCCACGTGGCGTTGAGTGCGTCGAAGCGTTCGGCGCAGGCGTCCAGTTCCTTGACGGCGGTGTCCTCGTCACCGCAGGCCAGGGCTGACATGCCGGCTGCTTCGGCGCACAGCGCAGCCGTATAGGGGCGGGGGAGTGCCGCGTACGCGGTGGAGGCCGCGGTGTACTGCTCGGCGGCGGCCGCGGTGCGGCCGCCGTGCTGAGGGGGGCTCACACCGGGTCCCCGCCGGTCGGCCGTGCCGGTGCGCACGGCGCGGGCACCCGCCCCCCGTCTGCGGGCCGGGGCCGCCGGACCCGCCGGCCGGCCGCCTTGACGGCGCCGGCCGGCGCAGGCTGCCGCAGACCGGTCAGGACACCTGCGGCAACGAGCAGTGCGCCGGCCACATCGGCGACGCCGACCTCGCCGAGCCCGAGCGCGACCGTGGTGAGCAGGGCGCCCACGGGGACGAGTCCGGCGAAGAGTCCGGCACGTGCGGCGCCCAGGCGGCGCAGTGCGTCGTACCAGAGGAAGAAGGCGACGGCGGTGACGAGCACGCCGAGGTAGCCGAAGGCGGCCGCCTCGGTGGGGGTGGGAAGGCGTAGGGAACTCGTGCCGTCCAGAGCGAGGCTCGCGGCCAGCAGCATGGGCACGGCCAGCGCCGCGGGGTAGGCGGCGACCCTCATGGGGCCGAGTTTGGGCAGCAGGGGGAGGGCGAGCAGCGAGAAGGCGACCTCTCCGGCCAGCGCGCCCAGCGACAGCAGCACACCGTGCAGGCTGCCACCGCCGAACCCGGCGGCGACAGCGGCGCCCAGGGTCACGACAACCGCCGCACCGACGGTGCGCGCGGCCGGCCGGCGGCGTTCCGTCAACGGCCCGACGAGTGCGAGCACGATGGGGATCGCTCCTACCACAGTGCCGATCATGGCCGGGTCGGCGTGCCGGGTGGCTTCCACCAGGAAGATGTTGAAACCCGCCAGGCCGGTGGCGGCCAACGCCAGCAGGAGCAGGACGTCACGAGGGGTCAGACCGGCGCGGGGTGAGCGGCGGTGGCGTACGACGGCGAGGAGAATGGCCGCGGCGAGCGCGTAGCGCAGGGCCTGACCGCTGAGGACGGGGTAGTCGGCAGTCGTCGCGGAGACGGCCGTCGAGGTGCCGACGAGCAGCATCGCTGCTGCGGCACCCGCTGCCGGGGCGGTGGAGGCACTCATGCCGCGTACTCCTTCGGCTGTGCAGCGGTGCCCGCCGGGTCGAGGACCTTGCGGGTGACACGCTCGGCGACGGCGGCGACCAGCGTGCGCGGCCGGCGTGGCAGCAGATGGGCGGCCAGGGCGTTGCCGAGTCCGGGGGTGACGTAGCCGCGGTCGCGGTCGAGTGCGCGCAGCGCGGCGCGTACGACCGGCTCCGGTGTGGTCATCGAGCCGTTGACGGCCGCCCTACGGGTGCCGATGGCCTCGAAGAAGGGGGTGTCGACCGGGCCGGGGCACAGAGTGAGTACGCGAATGCCCCGCCCGCGGTACTCCTGGCGGAGGGCAAGACCGAAGTTCAGCACGAAGCCCTTGGCCGCGCTGTAGACGGCGAAGTACGGGGAGGGCTGGAAGCCCGCGGTGGAGGCGACGTTGACGACCGCGCCCGTGCCGCGCTCCAGCATGCCGGGGAGCAGCGCGTGGGTGAGGTCGACGAGTGCGACGACGTTGACCATCAGCTGGTCGTGGTCGCGCTCGGCGGCGATGTCCTCGAAGCGGCCGCACGTGCCGAATCCGGCGTTGTTGACCAGCAGGTCGACGCCCAGCCCACGGGCGGCGAGGCGGCCGGTGACCTGCCGGGCGGCGTCGGGTGCGGCCAGGTCCTGGACCAGGACGTGGGCGCGGATGCCGTGCTCCGTGGTCAGCCGCTCGGCGAGGGCGGTCAGCCGGTCCTCGGAACGCGCCACCAGGATCAGGTCATGTCCGCGCGCGGCCAGCTGGGCGGCGAACTCCGCCCCCAGTCCGGACGAGGCACCGGTGATGAGCGCTGCACTGTGCACGGGGGAATCTCCTTCTCTTGGCGAAGAACTGATACCTGACAGTATCTGATCCATCGTTATATGCAACACACCTGATGCATTTATTATTGAGATGACCCAACGGTGTAACGTTTCGGCGTCGAGCAGATGAGTGGGAGGCGCCATGGGTGAGACAGGGGCACGGCCGTTGCGGGCGGACGCGGAACGCAGTGTGCGCGCGATCCTGGAGGCTGCCGAACGCGTGCTCTCCAGGGACCCCGGCGCGTCGATGGAGCAGATCGCGACCGCGGCGGGGGTGGCCAGGACCACGATCCACCGGCGCTTCGCCCATCGGCAGGCGTTGATCGACGCCCTCGCCTCGTCCGCCGCCCGCCAGCTCGCCGGAGCCGTGGAGGACGGCCGGCCGGACACCGCCCCCGCCTTGGTGGCCCTGCACCGGATCACGGCCAACGTGCTCGAGGTGAAAGGCGCCTGGGCATTCGCCCTGGAACTCCCGGCCGACCCCGGAAGCGAAGCGGCCGCCCTCCATGAGGACATCGGCCGACGGTGCATCACCGTGCTGGAGCGGGCCCGGGCGGACAAGCTCATCGACGAGTCGGCCGACCTGTACTGGGTGCGGCGGGTCTACTACTCGCTCCTCGGGGAGTCCCTGCGCGGACACCCGGACGACGCCGCCATCGACACCGACTCCCTCGCCGCCCGCATCATCGACACCCTTCTGCACGGCGCGGGCCCGCGTACCTGAGAGTGCCGCTCCCCTGAGCAGCCGCGTCCGGACACCGGGTTCGGACACCGCGTCCGGGCCGCCGCCGCTCCCCGGGGCGGCCGTCGCCGGTGGGGGAGACGCTGCGGCTGCATCCGGCCGCGGACGTGGTCACCGATGCTGTACCCCCGGGACCGGATGCGATGAAGCGCATCGAGTCGCCACCGGACCGCCACGGACGACCCGACGGGTTGCTCCAGGCGGCGGCCGGGCGGCGGGGCGGGCCTGGGGCGCTCCGTATCGCCTGCCGTTCCGTCCCCCGGGGGCCTAGGATCAGGGGCATGGCCCTGACCGTGAGTGACGTGGACCGGTTCGAGACCGCCAGGCCCCGGCTGGAGGCCATCGCCTACCGTCTGCTCGGTTCGGCGAGCGAGGCGGAGGACGCCGTGCAGGAGACGTTCCTGCGCTGGCAGGCGGCCGACGTCGGCCGGATCGAGGTGCCTGAGGCCTGGCTGACGAAGGTCCTCACCAACTGGTGTCTCAACGCGCTCACTTCGGCACGGGCCCGACGCGAGACGTACGTGGGGCAGTGGCTGCCCGAGCCGCTGCTCGGCGGAGACCCGATGCTCGGCCCGGCCGACACCGCGGAACAGCGCGAGTCGGTGTCGTACGCCGTGCTCGTCCTGTTGGAGCGCCTGTCGCCCAGGGAGCGGGCCGTCTACGTGCTGCGCGAGGCGTTCGGCCATCCGCACCGGGAGATCGCCGACATCCTGGGCATCACCGAGACCTCCAGCCAGCAGATCCACCACCGGGCCAAGAAGCACATCGCGGACGGCAGGGCACGCGCCGACGTCGACGAGGCCGCCGCCCGGAAAGTCGCCGAGGAGTTCCTCACCGCGGCGACCAGCGGCCGTACCGAGCCTCTCCTGCGCCTGCTCACCCAGGACGCCGTCTCGGTGGGCGACGGCGGCGGAAAGGTCCCGGCCCGTACGAAGCCGTTCGAGGGCGCTCTCGCGGTCGCCAGGTTCCTGCGGGGCCTGTTCAAGCCGAGTGCGGCCAAGCGGGCCTATGTCGGTGGCGCGCCCGGCATCTACGCCACGACCGCCAACGGCGAACCCGCCGTCGTGGCTGTCGTGGACGGCCGGGTCGTCGGCATCACCTGCCTGGAGGTCACGCCGGAGGGCATCGTCGCGATCCGCAGCCAGGCGAACCCCGACAAGCTTCTGCGGGCGACCGAGCAGTGGGCCGCCCAGGACCACCGCGAGGCCCCGCTCCACACCCTGTGAGCGTCGGGTGACCCATGTCACTCCCCTGCTCTGTCAGGGATCGAGGTGCTGCCCGGTTCAAGGGGTGCGACCACGCCGGACAACGGCAGCACCCGCCCAGACAGGAGCACAGACATGCAGCACCGCATCGTCGTCCTCGGAGCCGGTTACACCGGTGCCGTGACAGCCGGCCGTCTCGCCAGGCGGCTGCACCACGAGGACGTCACCCTCACCCTCGTCAACCCTGAGCCCGACTTCGTCGAGCGCGTCCGGCTCCACCAACTCGCGACCGGCCGGGACCTCGGGCCCCGGCCGTTCGACGAGATGTTCGCGGGCACGGGCGTCGAGCTGAAGCTCGCGGAGGTCTCCGCCGTGGACGTGGACCGCGGGACGGTGACCGTAGCCACCGCGGACGGCCCCGAGGAGGAGACACTGGAGTACGACACCCTGGTCTACGCCCTCGGCAGCGGCTGGGACGACCTGGGTGTTCCCGGTACCGCCGAACACGCCCACGAGATCTCCAGCCGCTCCGGCGCCCTCCGGCTCCGCGACCGTCTGGCCGCCCTGGACGCCGGCCGCTCCGTGGTCGTGGTGGGCGGCGGCCTGACCGGCATCGAGGCCGCGACCGAGATCGCCGAAGCCCGCCCGGACCTCGACGTCGCGCTGGCCGCCCGCGGGCCCCTCGGCGAGCGGCTCTCGGAGAAGGGCCGCGCCCACCTGCGGAAGGTGATGGACGGGCTCGGCATCACGGTCCACGAACACACCGAGATCAGCGCCGTGGGGGCGCGTGGCGTGGAGACGGCCGACGGCCGGACCGTCCCGGCCGACGTCACGGTGTGGACAGCCGGGTTCGCCGTCCACCCGATCGCCGGGGCCACCTCCCTGGAGCTCGCCGCCGACGGCCGGATCGTGGTCGACGGCACGATGCGCTCGGTCTCCCACCCGGACGTGTACGCGGTGGGAGACGCGGCCGTGGCGACCGGCCCCGGTGACAAGCCCCTCCGCATGTCCTGCGCCTCGGGCATCCCCATGGCCTGGCAGGCCGCCGACGCCCTGGCCGCCCGTCTCACCGGCGGCCGGGTCCGTCGCGTCCCCATCCGCTACGTCCAGCAGTGCATCTCCCTCGGCCGCAAAGAGGGCCTGATCCAGTTCGTCACCGCCGACGACCGGGCGGTCGACAGGGCGCTGACGGGCCGGGTGGCCGCCCTCTGGAAGGAACTGATCTGCAAGGGGGCGGCCTGGAGCGTCGCCAACCCCACGGTGGGCGTGCCGTCCCGGCGCCGACGCGTCGTTCGGCAGGAGACCGGCACCCACGCGCAGACGGAGGTGCCGGCCTGACCGCGCGAGGGCCGTACCGTGCCTGCCGGCGCTCGTGGTGCGACGGCAGGCACGCCGCATCGCGGGAGTCGTAGGAGGGACTCCCACCGCCGACCGGTATCGATCGTCCGTGGTGGCCCCGCCCAGCACTTCGGCGGGGCCACCGCACTGCACAGGGCCCGATCTCCATCTCATCGGCTGCACGGCCCGGCGGGGCGTGCGGCCGGAGCCGACGTCAGGGCTGTCGAACCGGTCGCGCATCCTGCGGGGAGACATGCGTTCCGACGGGTCGCACGAGGACGAGCACGAGGAGGGCGGCAAGGATGCCGACGGCTCCGGCGACGATATAGGTTGCTTGGACGCCGGACACGGCCGCGGTGTGTGTCGCGTCGTCCAGGAGGTGCCTCACCCCTGGCGGGGCGGCATCCAGCAGGCCGGGTGCCCGTCCGCCGGCGATGGCGCGGGCAACATCGGCCGCGTCCGGGATGCCGTGCCCGGACAGGTCACTCCGGGCGCGGCCGGCGAAGACGCTGCCCAGCGCTGCGATGCCGAAGGCGAAACCGAGTTGGCGGGTGGTGTTGACCGCGCCGGCGGCCATGCCACCGCGCTCGGGGGCGACCCGGGACATGGAGACCGAGCCGAGGATCGGCGTCGCCAAACCGACACCGACGCCGATCACGGCGAAGCCCGGAACCAGCGCCGGCCAGCCGGCCGAGCCGCGCAGGCCCGCGGCGGTGAGCAGGCCGCCGATGCCGACGAGCAGCAGCCCCCCGCCGATCACGAGATCTGGCCGGCGACCGTGAAGCACCCGCCCCAGTCCCGCCGACACACCGAACGCCGTGATCGACATCGGCAGGCCCGTGAGTCCTGCCGCGAGCGGGCTCAGGCCCAGCACCGACTGCAGCCAGATCGAGGTGTAGGTGAACGCGGCGAAGGCCGCGAACGTCAGCAGGAACCCGGCGAGCAGCACGCCGACGAACGAACGGTCGCGCAGCAGACCGAGGTCGAGCATGGCGTGGGGCACGTGCGCTTCGATGGCGGCGAACACGGCCAGCAGCACCGCCGCCAGTGCGAGGAGCCACCACACCTCGGAGCGCGACCAGCCCTCCTCGTTCGCACGGATCAGCGCGTACGTCGCGCAGGCTGCCGCAGCGGTGAAACTGGCCATGCCACCGACGTCCACCCTGCCGCGGGCCGGCACCTGGGTGTCGGCGAGCATCGTGACGCACAGGAGGATGCCGACGGCGCTGACAGGCAGGTTGACGAAGAAGATCCAGCGCCACGACGCATGTTCGGTGAGAAGACCTCCGAGGACGGGGCCCACCGCGGCCGAGGCGCCTGCCACCGCACCCCAGACGCCGTAGGCGCTACCGCGGTCGCGACCGGCGTAAGCGCTGTTGAGCAACGCGAACGTGGTCGCGAACATGGCCGCCGCGCCGACGCCTTGAACCGTGCGCGCGATGATCAGCACGCCCGCGTCGGATGCGAGACCGCACATCAGCGACGACATCGCGAAGACCGCGAGCCCGGCTATGTAGACGCGGCGGTGCCCGACGAGGTCGGCGATCGAGCCTGCCCCCAGCACCAGTGCGGCCAGCGCGAGGGCGTAGGCGTCGATGACCCACTGCAACGCGCCGAAGGACGCTTCCAGGTCGCCGACCATGTTCGGCAGGGCGACGTTCACGATCGTGACGTCGATCAGCAGTATGAAGGTGCCCAGGCAGACCGTCATCAGCGGCAGCCACTTGCGCATGTCGATGCCTACGTTCCTCGTAGCGGTGAAGGGGGTTCAGCGTGACGGCGGGACGAATTCGGGCTGGTCGAGCAGGCGCAGCCAGCTCCCGTCCGGCTGGCGACGGACGACCTGGGCGCGGGCGCCGGCCCCGTCCTTCGGCGGAGTCGAGGTGAGGGCGATGTCGCCGCTGACCAGCGTCGGCAGCGGTTGTTCCGGTTCGAAGCGGGGACGGTGCGCCAGCACCTTCTCCCACAGCGCGCGGATCGCTTCCCGGCCCACCGTCTGCCCGCCGGGCGGGTAGGCCATCACCGCCCCCTCTTCGTAGAGTGCGGCGACCCCGGCCGCGTCACCCGCATTGGACCGTTCGACGAACAGACGGGTGATGTCTTCGGGCCGCATGGCCTTCTCGTACTCCGGCATGGTTCCTCCTGGGCGTCCGGGCTTCGGTCGTTCCAGCGTGACCGCCCGCTCATCAGAAGTCCAACAGATGGAACTGATAGGAACTAGAATCATCAGTCATGGAACTGAAGCAGCTGGAATACTTCGTCGCGGTCGCCGAAGAGCGGAACTTCACCCGGGCCGCCGAACGCGTGCACATCAGCCAGTCCGGCGTCAGCGCCCAGATCCGCCAACTGGAACGCGAACTCGGTGCCGAACTGTTCGACCGGTCGGCGCGCACCGCCACTCTCACCGTCGCGGGAAAGGCCGCGATCGAACATGCCCGCGCCGCGCTCGCCGCTGCCGCGTCGGTCCGCCAGGCGGTGGGCGAGGTGACCGACCTGATCCGGGGCCGGCTCACGGTCGGGATGGTCATCGGCTGCACCGTGACGCCTCTGTTCGACGCCCTCGCCGCGTTCCACCGTGCGCACCCCGGCGTGGAGATCTCGCTGCTGGAGGACAACTCCGACCGGCTCGTCGAAGGGGTGCGCGCCGGCACCGTCGATCTGGCTCTCATCGGAACCGCGACCGCCACCCCCGATGGACTGGACGCGCTGACGATCATCAGCGAGCGGCTCGTCGCGGCAGTCCGGCCCGGGCACCCCCTGACGGGACAACGGCGGGTCGAACTGGGCGACCTGGGCGCCTACCCGATCGTGTGCATGCCGCCGGGCACCGGCCTGCGCACGGCATTCGACCAGGCATGCACCGAGCAGGGACTCCGACCCACGATCGCGCTCCAGGCCAGCGCCGCGGAGGCCATCGCCGACCTCGCCACCCGCGGACTCGCCGTCGCCGTCCTCAGCGACTCGATGGCCGCGCACTACGGCGATCGACTCACAGCACTCACCATCGACGACGTCGAAACACCTGTCCTTCTCGCCCTGGTCTGGAAGAGCACGCGCAGCCCGGCAGTCCGTGAGCTGCTCGCCCACAGCCGGCGGGCATTCGCCGCACCCGATCCCGGCAGGAAGCCGCACGAGCGAGGCTGAGGTGAGCAGGTGGTGCCCGCCTCTGCCCGGCACCACGTGGACGCCGAACTCGCCCGAGGGCGCCTTCCGCCGGGCTCCGCGTCGTTACCCGAAGCCGGCGGGCGGCTTCCCTCAGGGGCTCAGGGCCGTGGTGTCGACCACCGGGTCATGTCGGGTGTCCTGGAGTCCCGGAACCGCTGGCGAGCCCTCGGAGCCCCGCGCCGGCAGCACCCGTGCGGCTTCGCCGCCGGCGAGCGTGCGAGCCCCCGGGGCCGAGCGTGCGGCCGGCCGGCCGGCCGGGCTGCGTCCGGCCCGGGTCCGGGGTCATCCGTCGAGGGTGGCCGGGCCGATGCCGGGCGGCAGGTGGCGCACGGCCACGGCCACGGCCTCGTGCGCTGTGGCGAACTGGCCGAGGTCCTGGGTGATGAAGCCCCTGCCCACTCCGTAAGTGCCGTCGTCGTCGGCGCTCAGGCTCGGTCCGACGACGGTCAGGTCGGGGCGGGTGGTGGAGGAGAAGCGCAGGGCCCAGTGGCTCGTGAACGGGTAGAGGGTACGCAGTGCCGGATCGGCGTGCGCCGCTTCGATCAGATTGCGGTAGTTCTCCTGCCAGGCGTATTCCAGTTCGGCCGCCTCCTGGCGCATGCCCTGCCATTCGGATCGCGTCAAGCGCACGGGATCGTTGCCAGGTACCTCGAACCGGCCTGTCAGGTGCACGAACGGTGCCACCTGCCGGATGTCCTCCAGAGGTGCCCCCTCGTGCCACGCCCGGGCGGCCCTGGCGACCTCCGCCAGGTCGTCCGTCCTGCCGTCGACGAGGAGCATGCCCTGGAACGCCTCCTCACCCCGGACGGACCAGCGCCGTTCGTGCGCCCAAGCGCTGATCGCCAGCGGCCGACGATGCGGCAGGGTGCTTGAGACGGCCGCGTGGCACAGCGGAGCGGAGTCCGGGGATGTGACGGGGACCGCGTCGAGGCAGCCGTCCGCCGTGGCCCGGACGGATGCGGCGAGGCTGCCGAAAGCCACGACGTCGGGGTACAGGACGCAGGGATCGGGAGGTGTGGGCACAGCTCCTGATTGTGCCCGAGTCGCCGACTCCCAGGGCAGGCGAATCGGCCACGAACAGAGGCAACGCGAAGGGGGACAAGGGCTGGACCAGAGATGCTGATGACGCGCGGTCGAGGCGGTCCGGGACGCCGGACCGCCTCGCCACTCGCGCCTCAGTGAACGTCCACCATCATGAACCGCAGGCCAGGCGTCCTACCGGCCCGGGAGTTGTTTCGCTTTCCATGGCTACCGGGCGCGCGATGCGGGTCGTCACTCCCGGACCGGCGTCCTCGCCGAAGAGCCGAAGCGCCGAAGCGCCGCCGTCAACGACGTCCGCGCAGCTGACCGAACAGGCGGCGAGCCTGGGCGCGCTTGCGCGGGTCGGCCGCGGCACGTCGGGCCGACGCGACCGTCCGTCGGCCCTGGGGGCTGCGGGTGAACTGCGTGAGGCGGGCGATGAGTCCGGACATGGTGTTCCTCCTCGGTGCGGTATGCCGTCCGCCTACCCGCAGGTGCCCAGAGGATGCCCGCGTGTCGTTCCGCGTCTGCCGCCGCATGTTCCGTGCTGCGGGCCGCGGAACGGCCTCTCGCGGCCGCCCGGACCTTCGTGACACCTCCAGGCCCCGGGCCCACCGGCACCGACCACCGGCACCGAAACGTCACCAGCGCACGCAGCGGCAACCCAGGGCCCGATGCCGGAACCTGGACGTGCGTCACCTCACCGAGGAACATTCGCGTCCCTGGCTTGGTCTAGACCAAGCGGGGTACGCTTCCATGAGCCGGGCAAGGCCGCTCCGCGGTCATGGATGGCATCGCTTGTCATGTACATGCTTACCTGTTCGCGCAGGTGAGTACCGACCCCCCGCAGAGGAGTTGTCATGAAGAGCAAGAGAATGCTGGCCGTCGCCATGGGCGCGGGTATCGCCCCGCTCCTGGCCATCAGCCTGCCCGCCGGCAACGCGAGCGCTCACGGCTACATATCCTCGCCCCCCAGTCGGCAGGCCCAGTGCGCGGCCGGCACGGTCCCGTGCGGCTCCATCAAGTACGAGCCGCAGAGCGTCGAGGGCCCCAAGGGATTAACGAGCTGCAGCGGAGGGAACGCCGCCTTCGCCGAACTCGACAACGACAGCAAGGGCTGGAAGGTCACCCCGGTCAGCCGGACGACCAGTTTCAACTGGCGGCTGACGGCACGGCACGCCACCAGCACCTGGCAGTACTACGCGGGCGGCCGGAAGATCGCGGAGTTCAACGACGGTGGCGCCCGGCCGGGCGAGACCGTCACCCACCAGGTGAACTTCGGCAGCCTGTCCGGCAAGCAGAAGGTGCTGGCCGTGTGGAACATCGCCGACACCAGCAACGCCTTCTACGCCTGCGTGGACGTGAACGTGAGCTGACACGCGACCGCACCACCGCACCACCGCACCATCGGATCACGGTGCCTGACCGCTCTGCCGGTAGGCACCGAAACCCGAACGAGTTCGACCGGTGAAGCCTGGAGCGGACGGTGCACCGTTCGCTCCGGGCGCCGGCCGGCACCTCGCCTGTACGCAGGTGATCGTGTCGGCCGGCAACACGCTCGTACGCGGCCGAGCACGCCGCCGGGCCGGGCCGCCGGCCACCCCATCGAGATGAGGTCCCATGAACCGCCACCGAGTCATCGCCCACGCAGCCGTCGTGGCCCTGCTCGCCGCCGGCCTCGCCGCGTCCCCGGCCGTCGCGGCTCCCGACGCCACCGACGCCACCGACGCCAAGGCGCGCGTCGGTGCCGACTGGGCGAAGCAGTCGATCACCTTCACCGCCGCCCCGGGGCAGGCCGACGACCTCCACGTGGTCCCGATGGACCAGGGTGACGGGGTCCGGCGCATCGGCTTCCGCGACGCGGTCCCGCTCCAGCCCGGCGACCACTGCACGTACCTGGAGCCGGGCGTCGAGACGTACGTCGTCTGCGAACTGCCCACCGGCAGCTCTCGGCCGGACCGGATCGACATCTTCCTCGGGGACGGCGACGACGAGCTCGCCACCAGCGACCTCGGGGTGGCCACGGTCAGCGGTGGACCCGGTGACGACACCCTGCACGCTCACACCGCGCACACGGTGCGAGGTGACGCGGGTGACGACATGGTCATGGGGCGCGTCGTCCTGGACGGCGGCGACGGCATGGACCACCTGATGGGTGACGACGGCCGGCAGCGGATGTGGGGCGGCCGTGGCGACGACATGATCGAGGGCTACGGCGACACGGACCTCGTGTACGCGGGCTCGGGCGACGACCACGTCATGGGCGGGGAGGGCAAGGACGTCCTGCTCGGCGGCTCCGGCGACGACACGCTGCACGGCGAGCGGGGCGACGACCTGCTTGTCGGGGGCCCGGGGAAAGACACGGTCGAGGGCGGTCCGGGCCGGAACATCGTCCTGCCGTAGCCGACACGGTGCCCGCCCGCGGGCGGGGGTGGCGCACTGCCGTGACCGAGGCAGGGGCCTGGGCGCGGGCCGACATCCATGGACGTCCACAGCAGCGGGACGCGGCGACTGCGGGCAGCAGTCGGCCGGGACACCCCGGTCGGGATGTCCCGGGGGAGTGGCCGCAGACCGCGTTCGGTCGGCTCGTGGAGGCCCGCAGTCCTGGACTCCCCGCCGAGCGCGGCAGTTCTCCGCTCCGAGCGGACTCACCGGCACCCACCAGGTCGTTGCCGCTCCTCCCGAAGTGTGTGAGGCCACGGTGGAAGCGGCCTTATCCCGGCGGCTCCGCTCCGTCTACGCCGTCGCCCTCGGCGGCACTTCGGCGAAGCACGGAAAAGGCCTACAGAGGGTATAGGCCTTGCATACGGTGCGTATGACCGTATCGGGGAGGGGTGGGGAGTATGGACGGGGCGGTATTGACGTTGTCGGCGGCCGTGATCGGTAGCGCTGTGTCGCTGGTGTCGGTCTTGGTCACGCAGCGTTTCACGCAGCAGGTGCACCGGCGGGAGCAGGACCGCATCGAGCGCCACCGGCACGAGGACCTGGTACGGGCCCGGGCGAGTCGACTCCTGGAGGAACGCCAGGTCGCCTACGTGCGGTTCAGCGCGGCAGCCCGCACAACCCGGGACGTCCTGGCGGCCTGCATGCACGACATGCGGCGTGCCGGCGCCCTGGACGACGCGCGTCGCGAGGAGTTGAAGCAACGCTGGGACGCCTACGTCGCCCAGCACGCCGAAACCCACATCATCGCCTCCAACGAGGTTCTGGGTGTGGTCGGCCTCGTCAACGGGGCGCTACGAAAGATCCACGGGCTCGTCAAGCGTCTGGACACCGGACCGCGGAACGCAGGCGACAGCGTTGACGTCCTGGAGGAGCGGATCGATGACCTCTGGCCCAGTCTGGTCGCCCTGCGCGAGGCGATGCGCTACGACCTCGACCTGCAGCAGTCGGCGGGTCAGCCCGCTTCCTGACCGGAGAGTACCCGTGGCACAGTACGACAGCCGCCTACCCGACGAGCACCTCGGACAGCTCGTAGCGACGGTGCGGATGCCTGCAGCCGGCGAGCCAGGACATGGTGCGTCCGACGACCCGGCGGTGACGGCCCAGGAGAACCCACAGCTTTCCCTGCTCATGCACGCCTTCGCGCTCGGTCTCGCATCCGGAGCGGGACGTCCTGCGTGCCCGCGGGTCCCCGCGGGCACGAGGTACGTGTGTCCCGCCGGCAAGCAGGCACGGCCCACCCGCCGCGCACCGGCGGGCACACCAGGTGGCACAGGTGCGCGGGAGGGGCTCAGGAGAGCGCGCTCATCGTCCGCCACCGCTCCCACGGCACGTTCCAGTCACCGAAGCCGTTGCCGGGGGCGACCTCGCCCTTGGTGTCGCGGCCCGTGATCTCGAACGGGTCGCCGGGGCGGACCTGGTCGTAGAACCAGGCGGCGTCGGCGTCGCTCATGCCGATGCAGCCGGAACTCATGTTCGCCTTACCGAACCACCGGTCGTTCCACGGGGCGGCGTGCGCGTACATGCCCGACCAGGTGAGCCGCATCGAGTGGTCGACCATCTTGTCGTAGGAGTCACCCAGGCCGACGGTCTCCGAGTTCATGTTGACGGTGCCCTCCTTGGCCATCAGCACCGCGGTGCCCCTCCAGGAGCGCTTGTCACCTCCGGGCGTTCCGCCGGAGACCGGGATCGTGCGGACTTCGCTGCCGTTCCGTACGAAGGTCAGCGTCTTGCGGTCGAGGTCGACCTTCGCGATACGGCTCGCACCGACGGTGAACGTCGTCGAGTAGTCGCGGACGAACCAGCCACCGTCGCCGGAATCGGTGCCGTTCAACTCGGCGGTGAGAGTGACCTTCGTACCGGGCTTCAGGTACGTCCTCGGGCGCCAGTCCACCCGGTCCCGACCGGACCAGTCCTTCATCCAGCCCCACGAGCCCTCGGTGGGGGACGAGGTGGTGATCTTCAGTTGCCTCTCGACCCCGGCCCTGTCGGTGACCGGACGGTCGAAGACGAGGGAGACCGGCTGCGCCACGCCGACGCTCGCGTTCTCGCCGGGCCGCCAGTCCACCTTGTTGACCGCGGTGGCCCGGGCCGTGGTGAACACGGACGTGGCCGTGCTCCTCCTGCCGCCTTCGGTGAGGGTCGTGGCGCTCACCCTGTACGAACTGCCGGGTGCCACCTTCCGCCGGGACGTCCAGCCCGCCCCGTCCGCGGAGATCGTCCCGGCCAGGGTGCCACCGTCCCCGTCGGTGACGGTGACCGAGGTGAGCCTGCCGCCCGCTGCTGTGACCTTCACGGTCCCACCGGCCCTGACGCCGCGCCCCTCGGGTACCACCGTCACGGTCGCGGGGCGGCCCCGTGTCCCGCCGGCGTCGTCGTGACCCGCATTCCGGGCCGTGGTGCCGGGGCCCGTTCCCGGCGAACAGGCGGCGAGCGGTGCCAGGAGCACCACGACCGCCGCCATGCGCATCCGTATGTGGCTCAACGGAGCCTCCGTCCATGGTCGATCGGTGGGGACGACAGCGACTGTAGGGCGGAGGAACCGCAGGTGAGCGGTTATGCGGCCATGTGACGGCGACCGTAGGACGACGGTCGCCGTCCCGTCACATTCGGCGCGCGGAGCGGTCACGGGCGGCTGTGAACATCGGTCCGACACCGCACAGAGGAAGGCTCACACCGTGTCAGCACTGCTCGTGACGGCCGGCCGCACCGACGAGGTACCGCTGGCGCCCGTCACCTCCGCCGCGTACCGCGCGTTCCTGGAATCCGGCGAGGGGGAGAGGCTCGGGGCCGGATTCCTGCAATGCCCGTCCTGGGCACAGGTGAAGGACGGATGGCGGGCACAACTCGTGGGCTGGGGACCGGAGCCGGAGTCCGGCGGACTGACCGGCGCGGCGCTCGTCCTCCTGCGCCAACTGCCGGGCACCAGGAAGTACTTCGCCTACCTGCCGGAGGGGCCTGTCGTCGACTGGGCGGACCCGGGCGTCGACGGCTGGCTCCGCCCCCTGCTGCGGCACCTGCGTGCGGCGGGCGCCTTCGCCGTACGGATCGGGCCCTCGCCGGCCTACCGCCGCTGGAGCGCCGCACGGGTCAAGTCGGCGACCGGACCCGGCCGGCGGCTGTCCGACGTCCTCGCGACCCAGGTGGATCCGCTGGGCACGGCGGTCGCCGAACGGCTGCGATCCCGGGGGTGGCGGCGGTGCGGCGGGGAGGAGGACGGGGACGCGCAGCCGCGCCACGTCTTCCACGTGCCGCTCACCGGGCGCGGACCGGATGACCTGTGGTCCGGCCTCAACCAGGAATGGCGGCGCAACGTCCGCCGTGCCGAGAAGGCAGGGGTCGAGGTCGTGCTCGGCGGTGCGGCCGACCTGCCCGAGTTCTTCCGCCTGCTGCGGACCACCGAGGAGCGGGACGGCTTCCGGCTGGGCAGGTCGCTGGAGTACTACGAGCGCCAGTACGCGGCACTGAACGCGGAGGAGCCCGGCAGGATGAAGCTCTACCTCGCCCGTCACGACGGCGAGACCCTGGCCGCGCACACCATGGTCCACGTCGGCCGGCGGGTCTGGTACCAGACGGGTGCCTCCGCCGACCACCGCCGTGAGGTGCGCCCCTCCAACCTGCTGCAATGGCGCATGCTGCTGGACGCCCAGGCGCTGGGCGCCCACGTCTACGACATGCGCGGGGTACCCTCGACCCTCGATCCCGACGACCGCCCCTTCGGGCTGCTGCGCTGGAAGCTGGGCACCGGCGGCGAGGTCGTCGAGACGCTGGGGGAATGGGAGAGACCCTTGGACGGCACGGCCAACCACGCGCTGTACCGCGCGTTCCAGACGTACATGGCGCGCCGATGAGTGCCCCCGCCCCCTCGCCTCCCGCGTCCGACACGGCGGCGCAGCCCCGGACCGGCTCGGTTCTGCGCAACGGCCTGATCATGGCGGCCGGGTCGGTCGTCTCACGGGCGACCGGTTTCGTGCGGTCCGCCGTGGTCGCCGCCGCCCTCGGGATCGGACTGACCGCCGACGGATACGCCGTGGGCAACTCCGTCCCCACCATCGTCTACATGCTGCTGCTCGGCGGCGCCCTCAACGCCGTCTTCGTACCCGAACTCGTCAAGGCCGCCCGACGGCACGAGGACGGCGGGGCGGCCTACACCGACCGGCTGCTCACCGTCTGCGTCCTCGCCCTGGCGGTGATCACCGGAGCGGCGGTGTGGGGGGCGCCCGCGATCGTCGGCGCGTACACCGACTACACGGCCGGGCAGGCGACCATGACCGTCGCCTTCGCGCGGTACTGCCTGCCGCAGATCCTCTTCCTCGGGTTGTTCACCCTGCTCGGGCAAGTGCTCAACGCACGGGGCCGGTTCGGCGCGATGATGTGGACGCCCGTCCTCAACAACATCGTCGTCATCGCCGTCTTCGGCCTCTACCTCGCGACCGGGGACGGCGGGTCGCTCACCGCGGCGGAGACAGCGCTGCTCGGCTGGGGAACCACCGCGGGCATCGCCGTCCAGGCCCTGGCACTGCTCCCCGCCCTGCGTGCCGCCCGCTTCCGCTTCCGGCCCCGCTTCGACTGGCGCGGCAACGGCCTCACCCGGCCGCTGCGGTCAGCCGGCTGGCTGGTGCTGCTGGTCCTCACCAACCAGGCGGCGTACTGGGTCACGACCCGGCTGGCGACCTCGGCGGGCCTGCGTGCGCAGACGGCCGGTGTCGACGGGGGCGCGGGTTTCAGCGCGTACAACAACGCCTACCTGCTGTGGGCCGTACCGCACGGCATCATCACGGTGTCCCTGGTGACCGCTCTCATGCCCCGGATGAGCGCGGCCGCCGCCGACGGTGACACGCAGGGAGTACGGCGGGACCTCGCCTACGCCCTGCGCACCGGTGCGGCAGCCGTCGTGCCCGCGGCGTGCGCCCTGTTCGCCCTGGCCCAGCCCCTGATGGCGCTCGTCTTCCAGTACGGCGAGACGGACGCGCGTGACGTCGCCGTCATGGCGGGCACGCTGATGGCGTTCGCACCCGGGCTGGTCGCCTTCTCGGGACAGTACGTCCTCAGCCGAACCTTCTACGCCCTGTCCGACACGCGTACCCCCTTCCTCCTCAACCTGGTGATCGCCGGCCTCAACGCCGGCCTGTCCGCGACCGCGTACGCCCTGCTCCCGGCCCGCTGGGCCGTCACCGGCATCGCCGGGGCGTACTCGCTGGCCCTGTTCGCCGGGTGGACCCTCACCGCCTTCGTCCTGCACCGCAGGCTCGCCGCGCCGGGGAGGCAGGCGCCGGGACTGTGGCGCTCCGCCTCCGTCACCGCGCAGGTACGGCTCCTGCTGGCAGCCGTCCCCGCCACGCTGCTCGGACAGGCCGCCGCGCACTGGGCGGCCCCGGGCGGAGCCCCAGCGGCCGCCGGGGCGGGAGCGCTCGCCATCGGCGCCGTCTTCCTCGCGCTGGCCCGCCCCCTGGGGCTGACCGGGATCACCGCACTCGTCGAGGGCGCGGCCACCCGGCTCCGCCGCAGACCGTGACCGGCCGCGCCACCACCCGTCTCCGGCCCCAGGGATACTGTGTCCATGCCACGCGTGCTCCTCATCGAAGACGACCCCTCCGTACGCGAAGGGGTCGAGCTCGGACTGCGCCGCCGCGGCCACGAGGTGCGGACCTCGGCGACCGGCGAGGCCGGGCTCGCCGCCCTCGGCGAGTTCAGGCCCGACCTGCTGCTGCTCGACCTAATGCTCCCGGGCATGAACGGGGTGCAGGTCTGCCGCCGCGTGAGGGAGAACAGCCAGCTGCCCATCATCATGCTCACCGCCCGCGGCGACGACTTCGACGTCGTCGTCGGTCTGGAAGCCGGTGCCGACGACTACATCGTCAAACCCGCACGCACCGAGGTCATCGAGGCCCGCATCCGCGCCGTGCTGCGCAGGATCGAGGAACCCGGCGGCGGCCGGCCCGCCGTGGAGTTCCACGGTGCTCTCGCCGTCGACCGAGCCGGGCTCACCGTCGCCAAGAACGGGGAACGCGTCCCGCTCGCCCCGTCGGAGATGAAGCTGCTCCTCCACCTGTCCGCCGCGCCGGAGCGGGTCTTCAGCCGTCAGCAACTGCTGGAGCACGTCTGGGAGCACAGCTACCACGGTGACGCCCGCCTCGTCGACGCCTGCGTACGACGGCTGCGCAACAAGATCGAGGACACTCCGGGGACCCCGCGCTACATACAGACCGTGCGGGGCTTCGGCTACCGATTCGGGCCGCTGTGACCTCCACCGGCGCCTGTTCCTGTGCCGAGGGCACCTGCTCCTGCGACACCGCCGCCCGTACGCCGCGCGCCACCCGACGGCGCCGGATCGCGCCCTTCGGGCTGCGCACCCGCCTCGTCCTCGCGTTCCTCCTGGTCGCCGCGGTCAGCGCCGGGACGACCGCCGCGCTCACCTACCGCGAGGCACGCAACGCCGTCCTGGCCGGGGCCCAGGACACCGCGGTGACGTCCTTCCGCGAGCAGGCCGAAACACTGGCCCCCGCACTGCCGGTGGACCCCGCCATGCTCCGGGAGTCGCTCTTCGTCATCGCCGCGAAGGCCAAACCGCACCCGTGGATCGTCTTCGCCGAGTACGGTTCCCTGCGCGTCTCCTCCGGGACCAGCCCCACCTCGTCGGTGGTCACGCCCGAGCTGCGCCGCATCACCCTCGCCTCTCCGCACGGCGGCTTCCAGCGCGTCGTCCGCGACGGCGTCCCGTACCTCACGATCGGCATCCCCGTCGTCACCAGAACCGGCGTGAGCGGCAGCAGTCTGCCCACCGGGTTGCTCCTGTTCGCCGTGATGAGGATGACGGACGAACAGGCGGACGTCGACGCCCTGCTCACCGCCGCCCGCAACGGGGCGCTTCCCGGCCTCGCCATCGCCCTCGTGCCCGCACTGGTCGCCGCGCGCAGTGTGCTGCGTCCCGTCCGCGCGCTGAGCAGAGCGGCCCGTTCCATGGGCAGCGGCAGGCTCGACACCCGGATAAAGGTCCGGGGCGGCGACGAACTCGCCCAGCTGGCCAGCACCTTCAACGAGTCGGCCGGACAGCTGGAGCGCTCCGTCGACGCGCTCCAGCAGGCCGAGGCGCGTGCCCGGCGGTTCGCCTCCGACGTGTCGCACGAACTACGCACCCCGCTCGCCGGGATGCTGGCCGTCACCGAGGTCCTCGACGAGGACGCCGACGGCCTCGACCCCGACACCGCGCGAGCGGTCAGGCTGATCAGCGCGGAGACCGGCAAGCTCGCCGTGCTCGTCGAGGACCTGATGGAGATATCCCGCTTCGACGCCCGCGCCGCCGAACTCAACACCGACGAGGTCGACGCCGCGGAGACCGTCCGCAAGACACTCCACCACCGGCACTGGGACGACCGCGTGCGCACCGAACTGCGTGACGGGATACGGGTCCGCCTCGACCCGCGCCGGTTCGACGTCGTGATCGCCAACCTCGTCGGCAACGCGCTGCGCCACGGGGCCGAGCCCGTCACCGTACGCCTTGCCACGGGAACGGCCCCGGACGGGGCGACCGTGCTGGTCACCGAAGTCACCGACAGCGGCCCCGGCATCCGGCCCGAGGTGCTGCCGCACATCTTCGACCGGTTCTACAAGGCCGACGCGGCCCGTAGCCGCTCGGCGGGCAGTGGTCTCGGGCTCGCGATCACGCAGGAGAACGTACGGCTGCACGGCGGTACCGTCCGAGCCGGCAACAGGCCGGAGGGCGGGGCCGTCTTCACGGTCGAGCTACCGCTGCGCGCCCGCACCGGCACGGAGGGGACGGAAGGATGAGGGGTCTTCTCCGTCCTGCCGCGATCGTGGCGACGCTGGTGGCGCTCACCGGATGCGGTATCCAGGAGACGGACGTCATCGGTGCGAGCGGCCCGGCCACCATCGACGTGCTCCCGGCGCGGCAGGTGCGCATGCTGCTCTTCTTCCTGTCCCCTGACGGCACTCCCGTTCCGGTGCCGAGGACCGTGGGTGGGGACGCGGCGGGTTTCGGCGAGGGGTACGTCCTGGAGGGCGAGGAGGCGGACTCCGCCGCACGGCCGTCCACCGCGAAGACGGTCGCCGCGCTGATGGCCGGGCCGCGGGAAGGGGAGCGCCGGGCCGGCCTGCGCAACGATCCGTCCCTGACCGCGACGGCCTCCGATGCCCGCATCCGCGTCTCGCTCGCCGGAAGCGGTGCCCACGTCGTCGTCGCCGCCCCCCTCGGTGGTCTGGCCGCGGCGGCCAGACGGCAGCTGGTCTGCACCGTCTCGTACGCGGAGAGCGCGGACGGCGGGATCGCGGTGACACTGCGCGGCACGGACGGCGCGCTGGCGCCCGAACACTGCGAACCCTGGACGACGCCCCCGGCCACACCGTCCCCGACGGTGACGCCGGGCCGGGACGCCGCCGGCAGGTCGAACGCCGAGCGTGGCGCCGCCGTGGGGAAGCGGAAGCCCGGGTGAGCGCGACGTCTGTCCGTGCCCGGCACACCTGCCGTGGGGGGGCGGCCGGGCCACGCCCGCGACCAGGAGGACGGCGCTCCCGGGGGTGTGACGGCGTCACGCCGTGCGGCGTCTCGGAGCCGGGCTGCACGGCGCCTCGGGTCCCGCCGGTCCCACCCGTCCCGCCGGCGGACGTGCGGGGGCACGCGGAACCGGCGACCTGGGTGACCGAGCCTCGTGCCGCGCCGTGCCCGCCGTCACCGCCGTGCCCGCCGTCACCGGCGCCTCCGCACACCGGATCGCGACCGCGCTGCGTCGCGTCCGACCGCACGCGACCGCGTAGCGGCGAGTGCGCCGGTCAGCCCGGCCCGCATGTGCCGGGAAGACGGGGGGCTACTCGAGCGCTTCGCGGGTACCCGCGTGCCGGGGCGTGTCCGCCGACGCTGTCGGCCGAGGCTCGCCGAGGGCATGGGCCCCTACGATCCGGTGGGAGAGGGAATGAGGCTTCGCGACTTTGCTCAGACCACGGCTTCCCGGCGTTTCGCCGAGGTGCTGAGCGGCCGGTACCGCCTGGACGAGCTCCTCGGCTCGGGCGGTGCCGCGGATGTCCACCGAGGCTTCGACCTGCGGATGAGACGACCGGTGGCGGTCAAGGTCTTCCGGCCCGATGCCGGTGTCGACATCGAGGCGAGCCTGCACGGCGAAGCGGTGATCCTGGCTCGGCTGCACCACCCCGGACTCGTCACCGCCTACGACGCCGGGCAGCACGGCGGACGCGCCTTCCTGGTCATGGAGCTCATCGAAGGCCGCACACTGAAGGACCGCATCGCCGAGGGCCCGCTGTCTCCCGAGGACACCGCCGCCCTCGGGGCGGACCTCGCCCATGCGCTGGCCCACGCACACGAGGCGGGAGTCGTCCACCGGGACGTCAAGCCGTCCAACATTCTCCTGGACGCCGCCCACCGCCCCCACCTCGCCGACTTCGGCATCTCCCGCCTGCTCGACGCCACCACGCGCACCGCGACGGGAACCCTCGTCGGCACCGCGGCCTACCTCTCACCCGAGCAGGTCCTCGGGCGGCCCATCGGCCGGCCCACCGACATCTACGCCCTCGGCCTGGTGCTCCTCGAATGCCTCACGGGGAGGCTCGAGTACGACGGGGGACCCCTAGAAGCCGCGATAGCGCGGTTGCACCGGTCTCCCGTCCTGCCTTCCCGGCTGCCGGGCGGGTTGCGCGGTCTGCTGCGGGACATGACGGCCCTGGACGAGGGGGAACGCCCGACGGCACGTGACTGCGCGGCCGCCCTCACGAGCTCGGCCGGCACGGCCCGCGCCGCGGCCCGACCGCCGGTGCCCGCCACGAGCGTCGTCGG
>NZ_JBEXWB010000052.1:0-27635 GCF_040629645.1 Streptomyces sp. NPDC005899
CAGACGGCTCGACGGTCTCGGCCTCGGTCACGTTGTCGCTGGTCATCGATGCATCTTCCATGATCGGGAGTTACACCGATCGTTTTACAGTCCCGGATGTCCCTGACCTCCTGCCAGGCCCGGTGGACATGCTCCTGACTTTGGCTGTTGGCCGAGAGCGTAGACTCGTGTGCTCTCTCGACGGCACTCACAGCATCCTTGGCGAAGTCCTTAAACGCGGGGAACTGCTCAACGATCTTCAGAGCCACCTCGGTGTCCATGTTGGGCATCATGGCTGCGAACCTGACCATCTTGTCTTTTGAGAGGTTCCTCCAGGACTCGATCCCAAGCGCCTTCATGATCTGAGCTTCGCTCTTGTACTTCATGCCGCCGATCCCCCTTGACTTCAGCCGGGCAGCCACGGGGACAAAGGCCCGCAGAAGCCGTCAGTCGCGCCAGACACCCTGAGCTGATCTTCCGGCAATCTAACCCGAGTTGGCCCCAAACCATGCGTCTCCTGGTGCGAGGCGCCGGCCACTCGGTACGGTTCGAGCCCTGTCGAGTCGTAGATTCTGCGAACTGGGCGCGCTTGACGTGGTCGTGTCCCTTGACGTGGTGTAGGCGATCAATCGCCGGTCGTGTTGGTGGTGTTGGCGAGTGCGGGGGCGCTTTCGCCGGGCTCAGTGGGATAGATCTGGTCCATGCTGCCTTCGGGCAGGTAGCGGCGGGGAAAGGCGATCCACTCGTCGTGCATCTCGAAGAGCACGGCGGTGACCAGCCGCAGCAGCGAGTCGTCGTTGGGGAAGACCTGGACGACATCGACGCGGCGTTTGATCTCGCGGTTGATCCGCTCCAGCGGGTTCGTGGACTGAATCTTCTTCCAGTGCCGTTCCGGGAAGGCGAAGTCGAGACGGGCATTCCCGTGTTCTTCGCCGATCCGCATAGTCCGTGGCAGCGCGGCACGAACGAGAACACCAACGGGCTCTTGCGGCAGTACTTCCCAAAAGGCACCGACCTCTCGAGATGGTCCGCCGAGGAAGTCGAGGCCGTCGCTCACACTCTCAACAGCAGACCCCGCAAGACGCTCGGTTGGAAGACACCCGCCGAAGCGTTCAACGAGCAGCTACAGTTGCTTCAACAAGCTGGTGTTGCAACGACCGGTTGAATCCGGTCAATACGTATCAATTCGGTATACTGACCGGCTTGCAGACATCGGCGCCTCTGCCTCCGTCGGGTCGGTCGCGGACTCGTATGACAACGCGATGGCCGAGGCGCTGAACGGCACCTTCAAGGCGGAGCTGATCGAGATACAGGGACCCTGGAAGGACGTCGACCAGGTCGAGCGGGCGATCTTCCAGTGGATCACCTGGTACAACGAGGAGCGTCTTCACTCCGCGCTCGACTACGTACCGCCGGCCGAGTACGAGGAAGCCTTCTGGCGCAGTCAGGAGCAAACCCCGCAGTCCGCCTGAACCAATCAAGGTCGGACTCTACGAAACTCGGGGCAGCTCAGCATGGATCCTGGGCGATCCGTAGATCCCGCCGGAGTCCTGGTGGATCTGCCGGATCTGCCCGGTCAGCTCGGTGTCCTGGCGGATCCGCTCGCAGGGGTCCTTCTCGGCCTGGCGCCAGCGGTAGTAGGTGGAGGAGGGAATGTGCAGTTCCCGCAGTACGGGCTCGACCCCCAGGTGCGGGTGCTCGTCGAGGAGCGCTCTCACCTGGGCCGGGTCGGGTCGAGCTGCGCGGCGAAAAAAGCCGATGCCGTCCGCAGGACCTCGTTCGTCCGGCGCAGGTCCCGCACCTCGCGCCGCAGCTGGGCGAGCTCGTTCTTCTCTTCGGTGGTGAGCAGGTCATCCCGCTCGCCGGCGTCGGCCTCGGCCTGCCGGATCCAGTTCCGCAGGGCTTCGTGATGCACGCCGAGTTCCTCGGCCATGCGGCGGATCACGGGCTTCGGCTCGGCGGTCCGGTACATCCGCACCGCACGCTCACGCAACTCCAGCGGGTACTTCCTCGGGGCAGGCATCGTCTGGGCTCCTCTCATGAGACCCATCTGACCTGCTGTCACCTCTCCCCGCATCATCTCGGGGGAACCTCACGGCGGACCCTGGCATGTAAGCACCCGGGTGCGTACCGAACGGGGGAGTGTGTGCGCCCCTCCTAACTGACTATGGTGACGAAATGGTGGCGTGGCTAGCGTGACAAACGGGTCGCCCCGACGGGGGCGACTTCCGTGGGGTCGTCGCCGCAGCCCAGCCGCGGCGGGTACGTACCCCGTGAAAGGAGCGCATCATGCACGATGTCCTGGAACGGACCCCCCGCCGCGAGAGCAGACGCCGCCCGGCCGCCGCCTCGATCGCAGCGATCCTCTGCTTCCTCGCCGCGATGCTGGCCTTCGCGAACCCGGCCGGCGCCCGCGAAAGCGGACTGCTGGACCTCACGTGCACCCCGCCCAGCAGCGCCAGTGTCACCTACACCCCGCCCCTGACCAACGCACCGCAAACCGCGTCGTCGAACCTGCACTGGGAACTCGGCCCCTGCGTGTCTCTGTCCCGCCCCGACATCACCGCCGGAACACACACGGTCCAGAACCCGCCGCGTCAGCGCAGCTGTCTGGAACTGCTTGCTTCCGGCGCGGTAACCCGCACCATCACGTGGAACACGGGCGAAACCAGCACTCTGTCGATGAACCGCACCACGACGGTGGTGGGCGCCGCCCTCATCGTCACGCACACCGGAACGGTCACCTCCGGGGTCTTCGCCGGCGACACCGTCGTCGTGACCGAGGCCGGCCCTGCCGCTGCCATCCTCACCTGCACGCTCGGGCTCGGCAGCGTCTCCAGCGTCTACAACGTGCTCACCATGGAAATCACCTCCCTCTGACCCTCATTCAGGTTCTGTCGGACGGCCCGCTCCCCCGCTGGAGCAGTCCGAGCTATCCGACCGGACGAGGTCGCCTGAACCTTGGGGCGCAACCCGATAGCCTGCACGTAGAAAGCGCCCTCCGCCTGGACCGACAGAACCCCTCAGCAAGGTTCATCGCCCCAGGTCAGGACGCTTTCGCGTTTCCGTCCCAAGGCCAGCCGTGCCCAAGTGAAACGACGAGTTTTTAGCAGGGCGAGGGCCTCCTCAACGCGCCCCATCTCATCGAGGATCCACGCCTTGCTGACCGTCAGGCCGTACATGTCCGGTGGCAGCGTCCCCGCGTAGGCGAGGGCCTCCTCGTGCCGGCCGGCCTCGCCCAGCAGCCAGATCCGGTTCGAGGTGAACCAGGACGAGTGCTCCTCGACAAACTCAGCACTGCGCTCGTCGAGGAGCGCCAGAGCATCGTCCAGCCGGCCTGCCTCATGCAGCAGGTGAATGACGCCCTCGAAAAGGCAGGCATCGTGGTAATCGAACGTTGGCCGACCCACCTCGATGGCTTCCTCGATCCGGCCCTGGCGGCTCAGGAGTTCGATCAGAGGCCAGCGGAACCGGTCCGGATACTCGGCGTCTGCGATGAAACGCCGCAGCACAGCCTCGGCCTCACCTGCCTGCCCGTCGTCTTCGAGCGCCCGCGCGTAGTACGCGAGCGTCTCGCCCGCACGCTCGCCGGTGCCCAGCACACGCAGCTCCTCCACATGCCCGTGGCGCCGCAGGAGCTCGGCGTAGGCGATCAGCGTGTTCTGAACGATGAAGTGCCCGGCTGCGATGTCTGCTCCAAGCATCCGTACGGCCTCATCGACCCGGCCCGCACGCTCCAGGACCTGGGCTTGGAGATCTTGCGCGTTGCTGGGGTGAAAGCCCCAGCGCTCCTTGCCGCGGGCGCTGCGGGCCCGCTCAGCGTGCGGCGCGATCAGCTCCAGGACCTGTTCATCACGGCCCTGGCCCTCTGTCAGCTCGACGAGGGTGGACAGAATCCACTCTGTCCAGATGCGGTGTGAGTACGGTGATCGCCTCGTTCAACCTGCCCGCCTTGACCAGTAGTTCTGCGAAGTCGTGGCACATCCACTCCGAGGCAAGGCCTTCCTCTTCCGGGCGTACGGCGTCCAGTGCCTGCTGCACCCTTCCCGCCTCAAGCAGGACCTCGGCCCTCTCCCAGCGCGCCCGGTTCCACCCAGCCTCGATGAACGGCTCCAGCATTCCCAGGGCCCGCTCGGCCTCGCCCGCCCGGGACAGCTCAAGAGCCGCCGCCTGGGCGCAGAACCACTCCCCCCGCTCCGATGCGGCCTGAACCAGCAGCTCCACCTCCCCCTGCTCCACGAGCATGGTGACCAGGCGAGGAGATATTCCGCCGAGTGTCCGTGACTGCCATTCAAGATCCTCAAGGTTCACGGGCCTGAGCGTACGGGCGATTACTGACAGGCTTCATCGACCAGCTGCCGGAACCCACTCCTTCTACGCCGGAAACAGAGGCTGGCGGACGAGTTCCCCGTCAGACCCCTGCCAGATTCCGCGAACCCGCGCGCTTCGCGGAGGCCGGCGCGGAAGCGTCCTCCGGCGCGCAGGTCCTCGACGAAGGCCGCCACGGTCTGACGGAACTTGCGGCGTTGTTCCGGGGTGAGGCGGTGAAGGTCGGCGGTGAAGCGCGGCAGGGTCTCGTACGTGGGCACGGCGAACTCCTCCAGGACGCACGAAGCCCCGGCCGGTCGGCCGGGGGCGGTGGTGGCTGGTCGTGTTGAAGGGCGTCGGTTACGTGGTGCTCAGTCGTGCTGGGTGGTGTTGATGAGGTCGTGGCGCAGCATTCGCACGGTCCGGGTCAGCTCTCGTCGCGGGCGTTCATCGCGTCGTTCCACTTCTGTGAGTTGAACGGGTCGCTGGTGCAGCTGTCGCAGTGGGGCAGGTAGTCGGTCCGGGTGGGATACGGCACGCCAGCCGAGCGGACGACGGTGGTCGGGCGCAGCTTGAGAGGGCGGCGGCACAGCGGGCAGAGGTCTCCGTGGAGCAGGTTCGTGTTCATGCGGCGGACTGTGCACACACCGGCGGCTTACCGTCTCGGGCTGAACCGGCGGCCCGCCTGACGGGCGCCCCGGTAAAGATCTGGTGATGGTCTCCCGCCCGGCGGGATGGACCCCGGATCACGCTTTTGCGCAGGTCAGCGCCGGGGTTCCATGGGCCGATGATCAGCATGTCGCCAGTTCGCCCGGGGGCCGGGGTGCGCTACCTCTTCCGTGGCGTGATGGTCGGAGACGGCCACCGCGCCGTAGGCACGCCGCTGCGCGCCGCCCAGGACGAGGCCGGTGTCCCGCCCGGCGTGTGGAAGGGCCGGGGCCTGGCCGCCCTCGGCCTGGCGGTCGGAGACGTGGTGAGCGAGCGGCAGGCCGAGCTGCTCCTGGGGGAGGGCCGGCACCCGGACGCCGACCGGATCGAGCGCGAGCTCCTGGCGCAGGGCAGGACCCCGGCGCAGGCGCGGCGGGCGACCGTGCTGGGCAGGCCCATCGAGCACAACCGCTCACCGAAGACCGACAAGGCCAAGGAGCGCACCCCCTGGCTGGCCTTCGACCTGACGTTCCGGCCCCCGCCGACGGCCCACATCGCGTGGGCCCTGATGGACGACCGGCACCGCCGGGTGCTGGAGCTGTGCAACGACATCGCTCAGGACAAGACGCTGGCGTGGCTGGAGGAGTCGGTCGCGGAGATCCGCTGGAAGGCCGGCGGCAAGCAGCGGGCCCGGGTCAAGGACGGGCTGGTCGTCGCGGTGTTCCGGCACTACGAGTCCAGGGCCACGGAAACGAGGCCGCTGCTTCACGCGCACGCGGTCGTGTCGGTCCGCGCCCGGCGGCCGCACGACGGGAAGTGGGGCAACCTGTCGGCGGACTCGCTGATGACCCACATAGTCGCCGCTGACACTCTCTACACCCTCCACTTCATGGAGGAGGTGTCCGCCCGGCTCGGGTGGGCGTGGGAGCCGCGCGAGGTGACGCCCGGCCGCAGGCCCGTCATGGACATCGCCGGCATCGACCGGCGTCTCATCGGCTGGCAGTCGACCCGCCGCCAGCAGATCGAGGACGCCCTGTCCGTCCTCACTGCCGAGTACGTGGAGGAGCACGGCCACGCGCCGGGGGAGAAGGCCGCCTACGGGCTGGCCTGCCGGGCCGCCGACCGGACGCGCCCGCCCAAGCGGAAGGAGCCGCAGGCACTGTCCGAGCTGCGCGAGAGGTGGCGGGAGTCGGCCATCGCCGCGTTCGGCGCCGATGTCGTGGACCGGCTCGCCGAGCGGGCGCGAGCGGCGGCCGCGGCGGTGTGGGCGCGGGTGCGGCCGGTCGTCGACGTCGCCCTGGCGGCCGTCGACGTCGTCGCCGTGGTGTACGTGATGCGCGGGGCGTTCAAGCGCCACCATCTGCTCGCCGAAGCGCGCCGCTACCTCTCCTACGTGCTGCGCGGCCGACCCCACCAGCCGGGCCTGGACGAACGAATCGTGCAGACCGTGGTCGACGACTACACCCGCCCCGTCGGCCGGGGCCTGATGATGACCGCCGACCTGCACGCCCTGTACCCGCGCGACACCGACGACCAGGCCGTGCTGCGCCCCCTGACCCGCCAGCGGACGCTTCCTCTCTACGCGCGGGCCCGCCTGGCCGCCGGGGCGTTGAAGCCCGGGTTCACGCGGCGCGCCGTGCGGAGCGCCTGGGTTCCCGTGCCCGCCCGCACACCGTCGCCGTGCCCGGCGCCTCGAGGTCTGGTCTGCGTCCGTCGCGCCCGGACCGGATGGCCGGCCGTGTTCAGGAGCAGCAGCAGGGGACCGATGTCGCCGCGCTGGAGCAGACCCGCGCCACGATCGAGGCCGCGGCTCAGATGGCCGTCAGGCTGCAGGGCGGCGTCCGGGAGCGCGCTGCCGCCCGCGCCGCCCGGCAGCGGCCCGCCCTGGCGACGCCCGCACCGTCACACATCCCGCCGCCCGGCGTGCAGCCGACGCTTGGCCGGACACCCACTGGAGGACTCGCATGACCACACCGGAGAACCCGGGGTTGAAGGACGTCCTCGCCCGAGCCCGCGCAGCCAGTGGGAGATAGCCGCCGCGCTCGATGAGGACCAGGAGCCCGAGCCCGAGGAGCCCGCGGGCTGGCAGCCGATCTGGAAGCGGCCCCGGACACCGAAGTCGAAGGCGGCCAGGAAGAAGGAGCTGCACGATCAGCGGGAGCGGCTCCGGGACGCCGCCAAGCGCCGCCTTGCTGCGGGGGAGTCGCGCCGGCCCCGCTCCCGGCAGAGCCGGATCGGCAACGCGGCCGCGCGCCGCGATGCCCGCGCCCTGTCCCGGGTGCGGTACTCCAACGCCTGGCTGCGGTGACGATGCCGGACATCGTCCACCGAGTGGAACCCGCGATGTTCTGCATCCTGCGGCGATGTACGACATCGAGTGAGCCCCCGCCAACCTGAAAATCCCTGGTCAGCAGGGTTGGTGTGACCGTGTTCCGGGGTACTCGTGCTGATCGTGGGCGGAAGTCTTCGTCGTAGATCGTCTGTCAGCGGTTGATCTCGAGGTTCGTCAGGACGAGCAGGGCTCGCAGGAGCTGGGTGGCGTGGGCGGGGTCGGTGCGGAGCTTGGTGAGGATCCGCCAGTTCTTGAGGTGCGCGAAACCGTGCTCGACCGGTGCGCGTCCGACGGCGAGTACGCGGTTGGCCTCCTTCTGGCCGGGAGTTAGCTTGTGGGTGCGGCTGGAGTGGTAGCCGGTGACGATCACGGGGTCGAGTACGTCGTTGTCCAGGCCGCGGAAGCCGAGGTCCGCCAGCGCTCCGAGACCGGCGGCGCGTAGGTGAGCCAGAATGTGGTCATGACGGGCCGCGGTGTTGTCATGGGTGCGGCCGGGACGGGCGGCAGAGATCCAGACCAGGCGGCCCCTCTCGTCGGTGAGGGCGAGGAAGTGCAGACCATGGTGGCGGTGCTTGCCGGAGTAGTTCTTGCGGTCGTCCTTCCCGGTGCGGCGCTGGGTATGGACCAGGGTGCCGTCAATCAGGACGACCTCTCCACCCTGCCGGACGATCTTCTTCAGCGCGCGGTCCACGCGCGGAGCCTGCGCGGCGAGGAGAGCGATCACCTCGTCGCGCCAGCGACGGACGGTGGACTCGGAGACGCTATTGCCGCCAGCCATGTCAGCCAGGCGCTGGTCGTGGCGCAGTACGGCCAGGACGAGCACCGCGATCTTCCCGGGCGGCAGGATCCGCCACCTTGATCGAATCGCCTTCAGGTGACGCCGCAGCAAGTCGGCGAGGTGGTTCACGGTGCGCGTGGACAGCGACAGACGGCACTGATAGACAAGCGGGAAGGTGCTCTCGGTGTGCTCTTTGGTTGTGGTCACACATTTCCAACAGCCGCCGGGGGCGCCCCGGTTACGGCCGCTCAGCACCGCCCGCGGGCAACGCTTCCATGGTCACAGCCGGGTGGTGAACCGTCCGTCGGGCTGTTTCCGCAGCCAGCCGCGGTCGGCCAGCCTGATCAGTTTCCCGCGCAACGGCTCCAGCTTGCTCTTCACGCCGACGTCCACCCCCAGCACTTCGCCGACCTGCCGGGCCTTGACCGGGCCGGCGGCCTGCCGCACGACGGAGAGAATGCGCTGGTAGTCCGGCGGAAGCATGGTCTCCTTCACATTCGCCGCACGGTGCGGGATGACCATCACCGCCCGGCCGCCCACCTGCCCAGGGACCGGCGCGAACACTGCCCGTTCCTCGGCGATCTGCTCGCTCATCCGTTCCAGGACCTTCTCAGCAACGGCGAGCTCATCGCGCTCGGCCCGGACCTCTATCAACTGCTTGGCCAGCTGCTCTTCGAGCTCATCCAGTTCCACGCGCCGCGCGGTGATCCGTTTCAGCAACTCGGGATCCAGCATGCACCGGATCGTAGAGGGTCATCCGGCCCCAGCAGGTGGGAATCGGTTGTCCGAGGATGCCGGGCGTCGGGATCAGCGGGGCGGGAGGAAAGCCAGAGAACCGTCCCACTGGTCAGCCGCGCGAAGCAGCGCTGCGGCGTCCAACCTGACCTCCACGATGTACTGGTAGATGTCAGCCCTGTCCTCCCCTTGTTGCCACGGAGGCGCCGCCTCCAGGGACAGATGAACGCGAATCACTGCGGTCGCACCTGCGATTCGATTGGCGAGGCTGAAAGCCAAGACCGGCTCGATGAACGACAGGTCCGGGGACAGCTCACCTTCGGCATCAGGTTCGGTGACGTCCACCGTCCCTGCGGCCACCGCGCGCAGCCACGCGGACACCTGGCGGGCCTCATCGGTGAGCAGACACGGATCGGCGAAGGACCAGTTTCCCTCAGGAGTCATCACCGTGCCGTCGATGACCAGCCAGTTGTCGTCATACGAGTCGCCCCGAACGGCGGCGAACTGATAACGCACTGGGCGGAGGTCGACACTGCTGGAGCGATCGTTCAGGAGCACGGGGCCAGGATGGCATGCACCGACCAGCAGGACGCACTGTGTTTCCCAGCCCAGGTGCACGGACCGGAGCGCTGTTCCGGACTCCGTCTCGGAGACAATCCCGACCTCTGGCAGACGATCTTCTCGATGGACTCCCGCCCACGATCAGCACGAGTACCCCGGAACACGGTCACACCAGCCCTGCTGACCAGGGATTTTCAGGTTGGCGGGGGCTCACTTGCGGTGCGCCGGATGACGATGGACGCCACTGTGGTGCGCACCGTGATGTCCACCGCACCCGGTGCGCGCACCGGCACCCCTTCTTCAGGTGCGGCAGGGTGCGCGCGTGAGGTCTGCTACCTGGAAGCGCGCCCCCTTGTCCTCCTCTGCTACCCGGCCCTTTTTCCTTGCCACAGCGCTTCCGGTCGCCGATCAGACCGCGGTCAAGGGGGTGCGTGATATAGGAGCCCGCCGCCGGTGGCGCGCCTGGCGCGGTGCGGTGGTGCGCACCCGGTGCGCACGGTGCGTTCCACCGCCGATCTCGGGTGCGCGCTACACGATGGTCAGGCGCACCGGGTGCGCACCGTCCGGTGCGGGATGCACCTCGAGGGCCTGGCTCACGCCGACGGCCTCCAGCTCGCGCAGGACGTCGGAGACGTCCTCGCGGTCCTCCTCGGTGAGGATGTGCGCGACGAAGCCGATGACTGCGCGGGCGATGCCTTCCGCGGTGTGCGGCCCGGCCACCACCGACCAGTTGCGCAGGGTGGCCACGAGGACCTGCCCGACGGCCTCCAGGGCGAAGGAGTCGTCGCACGGGTCCGGGTCGAGACCACACAGGGCGGTGACCGGGACGATGATCCGCTCGGCGGCGTCGACGAGCAGCGCGGGCATCCGCGGATCGGCGCCGGCGAGCTTGGCAGCCGCTTCGGTGTCACCGGCCTGAACGGCACGGAGGTAGCCGAAGGCGCTGATCGCCGCATCCGGCGTCAACGGAACGAGCGGCACACCGGGAACCTGGGACAGAGGCGGGTTCTGAACATAAATCACGGAAAGCTCCTCACGTACGGGCCGCTGCGCCGATCGCGGCAGCCTCAGAAGCGATCCTCAGAGCCCCGCCCTGTGGACAGAGTCCGCGCTCCGGGACGCGGTGCGGGCGTGACTCCGGTCACGGACAGACCCGGACTGCAAGGGGCGGTCGAGGAGGAATCGGGCGCTTGGTGTCGGTGGCCGTCAGACCGCGGTCAAGGGGTGGCTTCACACGGTGGCTCTGGCCCGTGCGCAGATCCGTGCGCGGGCCGGACGACTGCCGACCCGGCCTTGTGCGGCCGGAGAAACCCGAGGACGCGATGACCACCGCACCCGACCCGCACACCCCGCCGGCCCTGGCGGGCACCGCTGCGACGGCAAGCCCCGCTCCGAGCCCTGCGACAAGCCCCGCTCCCAGCCCCGCAGCTTCCAGCCGCCGACTGACGGTTGTTGCTGATCAGACCCCCGATTCGCCTGCTCCGGCCGGTTGCAACTCCTCTTCTACAGGTACTGATGTACCTGTAGAAGCGTCCCGGGCTCGGAAGGCGGCGGCGAAGGCCGGCGCGGACCTCCGCGGTGAGGTCCTGCTCGCCCTCGCTCAACTGCGCTTGGCCACACCCCGCCAGCTCAAGGCGCTGCTGCTGCCCCATCAGCAGGACACCGACCATGTCCGCCGCGCGCTGCGCAACCTGCTCGCCGAATCCCCGGCCCTGGTCGGCCGGACCCACCGTGCCCAGCAGAGCTACTGGTACTGCACCTCGGCGGGCTTCGCCGAAGCCGCCGCCTCCGGTGAGCTCGCGCCGACGACCGGCCGGACGACGGGGAAGCGCATCGCGGCCAGCAAGACGGGCCTTCGGGAGCATGGCCTCGCCCTGGTCGACACCGTCATCGCCTTCCACCGGGCGGAGATGGCCGATCACGCCGACTGGCGGGTGGAAGTTCCCCACCCCACCCCGGCCGGGAACCTTCTGCCCGACGCCGTGGCGCTTCTGGCCGACGGCTCCAGCGCGTTCGTGGAGATCGACCGCACCATGTCCTACGCGCGCCTGCTCGCCAAGCTGGAGCGCTACGACGCCTACCGCGGCGCCCCCGCGTCCGGGCGCGGTAACGCCGCCCGCGTCCCGCGCAGCCACTGGCAGGAGACCTACGCCGGGCCGTCGCTGGAGCGGCCCTTCCCGCCGCTGCTGTTCGTCTTCGCCCCGGCCCCGCGCCGCGCGGCCCCGGACACGAGGGAGGCGGCCTTCCACGACCGTGCCCGGCCGAACTGGCGGATCACCGTGGCGACGACGACCCTGCACCAGCTCACCCATGACGGGGCCGACCGGCCCGTGTGGCGGGTCGTCGGCCACGGGGAGGGCCGGCGGGCGCTGACCGCATTGCCCAAGCCGCGGTGAGAACAGCGGGCCCGGCCGCCACCCGGGCCGGGCCCGCCGGTCCTGCCCGGCGTGGTGGCTGGAAAGCCGGCCCGCGTCCCACGCCGCCCTTCCGGACAGCGTGGGACGCGGACGGGCGCAAGGACCTCGGAGGCTTACGCCGGTACGGGTGCCGGCTCCGGGCGCAGCGCCGCGAGCGGAGAGCGCCGGCCCTTCTCCACCGCGCGCAGCTGCTCCCAGTCGACCTCCGGGTGTTCGGCGGGCACCGCGTCGACGGAGGCCGTGGTGTAGAGCGCGACGTCGACGGCTCCGGCCCGGCTGGTGCCGAAGCGGACCTCGATCGACTGCGGTGAGCGGACCCAGCCGAGCCGGACCATGTGGTCGAAGTCGGCGCGTCGGACCCGGAGGCGGGCGGCGGCCTGCTCGGGTCCGAGCGGGGTGTCGGCGGCGACCAGGTCCGCCAGGTCCTCGCGTCGGCAGACCTCTGCGACCTGGTCGGGGTGGTGCAGCGTTCCGTCCGGGTTCGCGCTGAGGTCGACCAGGAGGCCGCGGTCGACGAACCGGCGCACCACGAACGCCGTCACGTTCGCCTTCTCGCCGATCACGTTCGGGGTGCCGAGCGCGTCGGCGATCCGGTCGGCTGCCGCGCCGCCGGAGATCGGCGGGGTGGGCATCGCGGCCCGGATGGCGTCGGCGTCCAGCGCCTCCACGGCGGCCCGGGACCACTGGTAGGACGACGCGTCGGGGGCGGGGATGAGGCCGGTGTGTCGGGCCCACCGGAAGGCGGCTGCGGGCACCTTCAGGCGCTTGGCGGCCTGTCCCGCGTCGTACTCGGTTCGTCGCATGAGATCACCTCTCGCTCGTTCGCCGGAAGCGGCGGACAGAACATGACAGAACACATGAAAAGCTGTCAAGACCCCCTGAAAACAGGCAAGTTGGACGCTCTCCGCTAGGACTGCGCCCGCGTACGCGAAGGGAAATCACCCGTGTGGATGGCACGGCGGTGGTCCGCCGATGCGCGGTATTGACCGGGCGCGCAGGGCGCGGGACGGTCGTCACGCAACTACGCGCAACCGGCTCGCTTCGGAGGGGATCATGGCGTTACTTTTCTTCGGCACGGACCCGAACTCGGGTGGAGGTAACTGCCCGGCGGTGTGGGTGGACACCGACACGGCCCAGGGCCCGGAACTGGTTCTGCAGGGCAAGTTCGCCGACGCGGCGACCCGGGCCACCTGCCGTCAGGACAGTCCGCCCGCAGACGACGAAGGGATCGTCCGGATCCCGCTCAGCATGGTGGAGCAGATCAGGAGGGCGTGCGATGCCGCAGAGGCCGCCGGCACCCAGCTTTGAGGACCTGCTCGACTCCGCCCGGACCCACGCCCTGCACCTGGAGCTCCGCGACGTCTACGCCGTGGGGGAGGAGCGGGAGGTCTACGACACCTTCCTGCGGGACGGGAGCGTGCCGGCGGACGACTCGGACTACTGGAACGGGTGGCTGCCGCTGGTGAAGCGGACCGTGGCACGCGGGGTGAAGGTCTGGCGGGCGAGGGTCGTGTCCGAGCCTGTCACCGAGTACATCCGCTTCGAGCACGCCATCACCGACGCCAACCTCCGCGCCGGCGAACAGGTCCGCTGGCTGCCCCGCCGCCGCGCCTCCGCCCTCGCGCTGCCGGGCAACGACTTCTGGCTCATCGACGACCAGGTCGTCCGCTTCAACGTCTTCTCCGGCGACGGCGAGGCTCTGGAGCCCGACCACACCGAGGACCCGCAGGCCATCAAGCTGTGCGCGGAGGCGTTCCGTACGGTGTGGGACCTGGCCACCGACCACGCCGACTACCGCATCTGACCGACGCGCAACCCAAGGGCCACGCACCTCATGACGACCGCCTCCCCCTCGTCCAGCGCACAGGCGGCCCGCGAGGCGCTCGCCGTCCGGTTGCAGCATCTACGCAAGGACGCCGGCCTCACCGGGAAGGAACTCTCCGCCCGGTGCGGCTGGCACCCCGCCAAGACCACCCGGATCCAGAAGGGCGCGGCCGCGCCCTCGGACGCGGACATCCGCACCTGGTGCGCGGCGTGCGGCGCCGACGACCAGGCCGATGACCTCATCGCCACCGCCCGCGCGGTCGACTCGATGTACATGGAGTGGCGCCGCCTGCACCAGGGCGGCATGCGCCAGGTCCAGGAGGACTGGTACGCACTCCATGAGCAGACCCGCCACTGCCGGGTCTACCTCTCCAACGTGCCGCCCGGCTTCCTCCAGACCCCGGCGTTCGCCACCGCCCTCATGCAGCAGATCACCCGCTTCCAGGGCACCCCCGACGACGTCGCCGAAGCCGTCGCCGCCCGCGTCGCCCGCTCCCGCTTCCTCTACGAAGGCGGACACCGCTACGTCGTGCTCATGGAGGAGTCCGTCCTGCGCTTCCGCACCGCCGACCCCGAGGCGATGCGCGGGCAGCTGCGCCACCTTCTGGCCGTGATGCCGCTCGCCTCCGTCTCGCTGGGGATCATCCCGTTCACCGCGCAGCGCACCGTGTGGCCGCTGGAATCCTTCTACGTTCACGACGACACCATGGCCGTGGTGGAGACGCTGACGGCGGAGATCAAGGTGACGCAGCCGCGCGAGCTCGCCGACTACGCCAGGGCGTTCGCCGGCCTCGCGCAGATGGCCGTCTACGGTGACGCCGCCCGCGCCCTCATCCGGGCGGCGATCGATGCCCTGGAGTGAACTTCCGCAATTTCCCGCAACCTCATTGAGGGGAAGAGGGCGCGCTCCGTAACGTCGCAGCACGCATCACCATTTACGGATCACCACCAGGAGACGGGGACGCATGCGCCCACCCACCCCCCACGCCACCACCCTGACATCACAAGCCCCGGCCGGGAAAGCCGAGCCCGGCTCCAGCCCGGCCGTGTACGGCATCCCCTCCCCGGCCCTCCTCGCCCGCGCCCACCGCGGCTACGCCCGCTTCCTCGACCAGCAGCCCGAGGGCCAGGCCGGCGAAGCCGCGCACCGTACGAGCACCGCCCGGTGACCGCCGACGCTTCACGCGACAGTGCACCGGCCACACCGCCGTCGCGCCCGAGCACGCACACCGTCCTCTACGACCCCGACGGCCGGATCGAAGCTGGGCTCCCGCTCGACCGCGAACCCTACGAGAGCCTCATCAAGGCCGTTCTCGGGTGGACGTGCCCCGAGACACTCGCGATTCGCGACTACCACCAGATCGCCCTCCAGCTCACCGGCCACGCCCGCGCCGTCGCCGCCGAACTCCGCCGACGAGCCGACCTACTGCCGAAGTCCAGCGGGCCCAGGGCACTCGCCGACCTCGTCCTGCGGGAGGCGCAAGACCAACTGTCCCCGCTGCCCGAAGGCACCATGAACTGCGTCAAGGCCCGCGCCCGTACGGTGCGCGCCCTCTACGAGCGACTGGACCGGCTGGAGGCCCCCACGGGGTGAAACCGAGCAGGCCCGCGAGAGCCGAGCGGTCAGCGGCTGTCGTCTTCGGGCCAGGGTTTCCCCTGCCAGATCCACCGCCCGCACCCGTCGCGCACGTAGGCGGGGCTCCCGGGGACGGTGTCTTTGCCGACGAGGACGCCGTATTCGCCGTTCTGCTCCTGGACGGGGTGGAGCTCCACGGTCTGGCCGTCCAGTGGGCCGCCGCTCATCAGTGCTGTCTCACTCATGGTGTGTCCTCGTCCTCACGTTGTGCGGGGCTTGGGCGGCCGACCGGTCAGGGGACGTCGCCTTCCCATACCCATGGGCCGCCGGGGCGGCTGATGGTCGGTGCGTAGGAGGCGCGGCCGCCCGGCCCGTACGCGCTGTGAGGGGTGATCAGGTACGCACCGGTGGTGATCTGCTCGTCCGTCCAGCCGGTCACCTCGATCAGCTGCCCGTCCAGCGGCCCGCCGGTCAGCTCGCGATACGTGCGCCCGGGCTGCGGCCCGGTCGCAGGACTGTCGTGCTCGGTGCCGTACACCCGCTTGGGCTGAGTCATCCGACCAGTCTGGCGCGACGCCGGGTCCTGGTCGGCCGGTTCCGCGAATCGGCACTCCGGTTGGGTGAACGTCCGCGCCGAGCCAGCCGCCCAGGCTCCTCTGCTACTGAAATGCTGCCCTGGAACGCAGGGTGAAACGGAGGCTGTTTCGCCCTGACTTGGGGTGAACTCCAGATGGGCGGCGGTGTTCTCGGTCCCCGGTGGCGTCCACTCGAAACCGTCACCGCAACCCGTTCGGTGCAACTTGTTCAGCATCACGGGGGATCGGTTAGGCCATTCGTGTTGTGCGGCCCCCGGAATTGTCAGAGGCGCGTTCTACGTTCCGGGCCATGACGGATTGGATCGAGCCCAGTGCTCGTGAATCAGAACCGGCGTACTCCTCCGAGCAGGTGGAACTCGGCCGGAAGCTCGTAGCTCGTGATGATCTCCTGACGGATGAGAAGCAGCGGACGCGCCTGGAGATCGGGGACCTCCTGCTTGCGGTCGCGCCGATGGGCACCGACAAGACCACCAACGGCACCAACGAGTTGATCAGGGCGTTTGCCGCAGACATCGGCATGACCGCCGGTATGGCCCGTGAGTACCGGGGCGTGTCCGCGGGCTGCAGCAGCGCGCACAGGAAGGTGCTGGCCGAGTCCGATGTCACGGTGTCCTACTCGGTCGTTCGGGAGGCCGCACTGGGGTTCTCCCTGCCCACGGAGACCGGGGAGGCTGAGAAGGCGCTGCCGAGGGCGGACCGTGAGCGTCGGCGCCAGGACCGCTGGGAGATCCTGCTGCGGATGCTTCGGGAGCCAGGCCGCCGCCGTGTGACGGCGCAGGAGTTCCGCGCAGCGATCGGCGCACGACAGATTCCGAACTCGGCCTCCGCGATGACCGCCGAGAAGATCGTGGAACAGCTCGACCGCCCCGATGTCAGGTCCGCGGTCATGGCGAGCGTGATGGAACCGGCGTTCCTCGTGGAGGCGTTCGCGGCCGATCCGATGGCGGAGCTGAAGATCCGCGACAGCCTCGCCCAGGTCGCCCAGGTGACCAGCAGCAGGGAGAGCACCCCTGTACCCGAGGAGACCGACGAGCGGCTCGTCCTGCAGTTCCGGCGCCGGGTGAACCTGCTCTACGGCCTGGTCGAGATGCACCCCGAGCAGATCATCAACATCGCCGACGAGGCCATGCTCAACGACCTGGAGAAGGCGTGCGAGGGCGTGGCCCACTGGGTGCAGCGCCTGCACTCGGTCCGCGCCGGCGGAAAGGCGGGTGTGCGGTGACCGCCTCGCGCTACACATCCTTGTCCGCTGCGACCCGGCAGTGGATCACGGACAACTACGGCCCGCTGTTCGCCCAGCACGGTGACAAGAACCGGCGGACCGGCGAGTTCATGGACGTCATGATCGACGGGATCCAGGGAGGCGAGCTGCCGGCGATCGAGTACTTCAAGGTCGTCCTCGGCCCCGTTCTGGGTGCGCTGGACCACGACCTGATGGTCCGCTTCGCGCACAGCGGCACCGAAACACCGCCGCTCGCGGGGCCGGGGACGGAAGGCGGCACGACACCGCCGATCCCTGGCCTTGGAAACGGTGGAACATCTCCCGGGCCCGCTCCCGGCGGATGCGGCACAGGGACCGACGCGGGGATCACCATCCCCGGCCAGCGCTCCTTCCTGCCCGCCGACCTGGTACACGCCCGCATCGTGGAGGTGACCAAACAGCTCCTCGCCATCAAGGCCAACCAGAAGCACCTGCGCGAGCAGGAAAAGGACAGCCGGGCCTTCCGCAAGCTCCTCGACGGCCAGTACGCGGAGCTGGAAACCCAGCTCCGCGCCCTGCGGAGGGCGCAGGAGCGTATCAAGGAGAACCCCGGGATCGGACTGGACGCGCTGGCCGCCCTGGGCATCGGCGCCGCGGAACTCGGCATGAGCGATGCCGACCTGATGGCCCTGGCGGGAGCGGTATGAACATCCTTTCCTACTCCTCGACCCAGTGGCACGACTACTGGAAGTCCATGGTGCCCGCGACCCAACGAGAACAGCGGCGCGGAAATCACATCGCCGATGTGATCGCGGCAGACGGATGCGTGGTGGAGATCCAGCACGCGAGCATGTCCCCGACGAAGATCATGGGACGCGAACTGGACCACGGCCACATGGTGTGGATCTGGGACGGCCGCTCCGCCTACACCTCCGGAGCCCTCTCACTGACCGCCTTCGCAGGCGGCATCGTGAGCTTCCGGTGGAAGAACCAGCGCCGCAACCTCCGTACGTGCCGGCGCCCCTGCTTCCTGGACCTCTGGACGCTGGGGGAGTCCGGGGAACGGATGCTGCTGAAGGTCGACATCCTCAACGAGGACGGAACGGGCTCCGGCCAGCTGGTGGCCCACGACATCATGCGGCTGTGGATCGTCTCTGGCCTCCCTCGCCGTCCCCTCGCCGAGCTCCCCGAGGGCTGCGGCATCCCGCCGGTGAGATTCGCCGCGGCAGTCGCTTAGCACGACCATCCACCTGTCGGGCCCAGGCCAAGAGGTCCGGGGCCCGACAAGGTGCGGTGGTTACCGGCCGCCCGCGCCCAGCGAGCCGGCCGGGCGGCGTGACCGGACGCGCGACTGAAACGCCACACTGAAACGCGCGAGTGAAATGGGGAGCCGCGTTTCACGTTGACCTGTTAGAACACCCGCAGGGGGAAGCGGGCGCGTTTCACTCCGTGTTTCAGGTGGTGTCCCGTCTCAAATGATCTGGTCTGCGGATAGGGCTGTGACCTGCGGCGACCAGATCAACTGAGACGCCAGGCGGCCGAGAATCTCAGGTGATCTGGTCCCGGAACTCACGGACACTCACGCCCGACTGGAGAGAGGAGCCCGAAGCTCCACGCGGAGGCGGATCGAGGTGTCGATGGGCAGCCCCGTGCTGGAGTGGCGAAGCTCTTTCGAGTAGTTCGCGATGAGGTCGAGATCCCGCAACTGCCGCTGCAACTCATAGGTTAGAGCTTCGTCGGAATCAGGGATGAGCTCGTCTTCTTCCTGCTCGGCGAGGTACTCCAGGTGTTGATCAACGGCTTCCACTGCCCGGCGGCTGGTCCAATTGGCGAAGTCATAGCAGCCGAACAGGTAGGCGTGCGCGGCATACAACGTCGCCGTCGCGGCCGACTCGTCCGCATCATCGGGCCCGTCCTGGCCGTCGTTGTGGCAGTACTCGCTGAGCATGTACTCGGCAACACCACGCTTCACTGCCGAGAAGGCCGTTGTGTCGCCGAGGACGCCCTCCCACACAGAGTTCAACAGGGGGCGAAGGCTCACGGTGAACGGCGCCTGTTCGTCCTCAGGAAGGGCCTCGTGCCAGCTCATGAGCCGTTCCGCGACGCCAGCAGTGAACACGCCACGTTCGCCGGCCGACGTCGCCTTCAGCCGCTCCTCCACCAGCACTGAGAGCTCTTGCCACGTGTCCATATGAGCCATCCCCCTGTCGTGAAACCAGCGTGATCATGCCAGCAACAGCGATCATCGCATCCACCAGCGACAACCCATCAAGCGCGGATCCCCGGCACGTACAGCGAGATACAGCTGGCGCGGCTTTCCCGCTCACGGACCAGTACAACTGAGACAGGGACCAGATCGTGCGAGACGGGACAGGTGGCCGGTATGCGGCTGACGACAGGCAGGGTGACCCGTCTTACCGGAATTGGGTCGTGTCTCACCGAAGATGGACGGATGCTGGTCCGTCTCATCGAAGGTGGACAGCAGGCGCGCGACCGCCTCGAAAGTTGAAGGGCAAGATGCCCTCGATCTGAGGAAGGGTGCCGTCCGTGCGGTACGTGTCGCGCTACTGTCCCTACCTTGCGGCACTGACATGTTGGGAGACAACGATGGACCGGGCAGAGCTGAAGGCCGAGATCGACGAGCTGATGCGCCAGTACGACAACGAAGAGATTGACGGCGCAACTTACGCCCAGGCGATGATGGAGCTGACCGTCAACGCTCAGGAGTGATGCCCGGTCCGCAGCTGACTCTCGGCATAGGTGCTCGTCGGGGCCGCCGGCGGCGCGGGCTGAGCCGGGGCGGCCCCGACGGCCGGGACTGCGCCCGCCCAGTCCATGCCCAGGACCACACCACTGAGTAGCGGCGGCTTGGCAGTATCCGCTCCATCGACTCCAGCCGTACAAATCACAGGCGTGGCAGCTCAGTCAGATGAAACGCTTGGCAAATGAGTGAGCGCAGCCGTGTCACGATCGAGGCCATCGACACCCGCACGCCGACTGGCGAGTGCCCGAACTGCAAGCTGAACGTGGCGTTCGACCACGTCAGTCGACGCGATGTCTGGCCGGCCTTGAAGGAAAGGCCCTTCGTCGCCGCCCGCTCAAGTGCAGATTTCAGCGGTGCCAGCACCAGCGCGGAGCCGCGGCCTAAGGACGACGTCTTCCGCGTTGTCCAGCACATCCTGTCCTGCCAGAACTGTCGGAAGACCGCCGTGGTGCACCAGCACTGGGGTCCGGACCTGCCCAAAGGCGACGACCTCGATGGCTTCGCCGAAGCGGTCAAGGAAAGGGCATCCAAGCCACGGCTTCTGGTCCTGGTACATCCTCGACGGTCGGCGCAGACCCTCGACGAAGCCGCCCCGCAGGAGGTCCGAGACCTCTTCAGTGAAGGCACTAGTGGCTCTGCTCGAATCGTTGGCCGAGTAGCGGGCCTCTCTGGGAGTTCCGATCCCGCCAGACGCTGCGGAGAAATGCCGCGACGGATCTTGCAGGCCGTGTCAGTGTGAGGGCGTGGCGACGATCGAGATGGCAGATGTGTTTGCGACCGGACGCCGCCGTGGAGGTGGGAGTCTCTATGCGTACCGGGTGCGCGGGCGAGGCCGCAGCGCGGTAGTTCTGTGGATCGGTGGGCGGGGCGATGAACCCGATCAGGTGTATGCGTTGGCAGAAGATGGTCACTGGCAAGTGCCGGCGTTCGTGACTGTTCGGCAGGCGCGGGTGTACGTGAGTCGGCGGGGGCGGCGGCTGGCCACTTCTGAGGCCAACACGCTGGAGCTTGTCCGTGTCCAGCACTGGCTGGAGGATCCTGTGCGCCGGAAGGTCCCGCCGGGCGCGGTGCTGGAAACGTGGAACTTCTTCGAGGATCTGGCCCGCAGCCTCGAGGCGGTCCACCGGCTGCCCCAGCAGGGAGCGGTGCATAACAGCGCCTACGAGAAGCTGTTCAGAGGCGAGTTCGCCGCGTGGACTCCCGAGGAACAACGCGCGGTACTGGAGCTGATCACGGCCGGGGTGGAGCTGTGGAACTCTTGCTCAGTGATCGTAAATCCCTGCTCGGTGATCGTCTCGGCCGGTGAACTGGGCACCCCCCGGGTCTTGTGATCCGTGCGTCGGTCGCCTCGCTGAGGTGCCTTCATGCGGCCTTCGTCGGGTAGTGGGCCCAGGTGCGGATCGGTGAATCTGGAGCGAAGTTGGTCTTCGGTTCGGCCCATTGGTTGCGCCAGCGCATGTAGCTGTTGATGACGGCGTTCTGCTCGCCGTGGCTGCGGTGGTCGGTGCCGTTGAGGGCAAAGTAGCGCAGGGCGGCGAACTCGGACTCGATCCAGCCAGCCAGGATCCGTAGGTCGGCAGGAAGACCAGCTCGACGTCGTTGGCCGCAGCCCAGGCGCGGACATTCGCATGCTTGTGCGGCGAGAAGTTGTCCAGCACGATGTACAACTTCTCGCCGGGCCAGCGGGCGCGCAGGGCCTTGAGCAGGGCGAGGAACTCGCGCCACCGCTTGCGCGGACGGATCCGGTAGTACATCTTCCCCGTGGCCAGGTCGAGGGCGGCGAGCATGTGCATCACCCCGTCATAGCGGTTGTAGGTGGCCCGGAGCCGGCGCGGTGAGCGGATCGGACGCCATGCCTTGCCCTTACGAGGCATCAGGTTCAGCGGCCCGAACTCGTCCACGCACACCACTCGACCATCGCCCGGCGGGGTGTCGTACAGGGCCAGGACCCGGTGCATCTTGGCGATGAAGTCGGGGTCGTTCGAGGACTTCCAGGTCGTGGTCGTCTGCCAGGAGACACTGCCCTCGCGCAGTATTCGCCGCAGCGTCTCGCGGCTGACCGCAGGGACCACGGCCTGCTTGACCAGATGTTCGGCCAGTTTCGTCAGGCTCCACGTGGAGAACGCGGTGATGCGCCAGTCGGCGGGGGACGTCCGGGCGATCAGGCAGATGTGCTCGCGCACCTGGCTACCGATCATCCTGGGGCGTCCCCCGCTCCATTTTGGGTCCAGTGCCTCGAACCCTCGCTCGTTGAAGGCGTGGATGACATCGCGTACATAGTCGGCGCTGGCCTGCATCAACGAGGTGATGTCGGGCACCGACTGGCCCTGCGCAGACATCAGCACGACGATCGCCCGCCGTAACTTCACCGGGTCCTTCGCGGTCCGGCTGATCCGCTGCAACCGGCGCCCTTCCTCCATGCTCACCGGCCGGACGAACACTCCCGGACGACGCCCCACAACCACCTCCACGATCACGACCTGGAAGCAGCCTGCCGAGCAACGGATGAAGGATCAATTACCCGGCCAAGGATCCGAGACGGACCACTAGATGTCAGGAGGCCGGCGCGCTGCGGGCAGCAGCAGCGATGTACCGGGCGGCCGTCGAAGAACTTTGCAAAGACCGCAGCGCCACCGGGCGGAACCTCAAGGACAAGATTGCCGACCTGACCAACAGGGGCGTACCTGCCGACGTCGTCCGCGACCTCGACGAAGCCCGGACTCTGGGCAACTGGAGCCTTCACGATGGGCTGGCCTTCTCCTACGCGGAGGTGGACGACGTGGCTTCGCTGATCCAGGAAGCCGTTTTCGTCGTCTACGTCCAGCCCGAACAGCGTGCTGCCCTTCGCGCGGCACGCCAACAACGCCGCGACCAGGCCCGCGCTGGAACATGAAGCCGCACGGCACCCCGGGCCCTGTCGGCGGGCCCGGGGTCCGGTCAGAGCCGGAACGGTCAGTAGTTGTCGCGCTCGGAGTTCGGTCCGAGCCGGCCGCCCGACGGGCTGGGCCCGACGAGGCGCGTGAGTTCCGCGCTGTACTGCGTCAGTTCAGGAGATACGTGGCTGGCGCCCTGGACAATCTTCCGCGCTTTACGCTCCTGCTGCTTCACGCAGTCAACCGTTGTGAAGGCGTACCGCTCGCCGTCCTTCACTGCCGCTGCCGCAGATTCGAGCACCGTTTCAGTATTCGAGGGATCCAGGTAAGTCATCTCTGGAACCTCGATGCGGGACCCGTCACTGAGATGCAGAGTGATCTTGAACGTGTAGACCTGGGGCAGGGCCCCCGCGAACACGCTCTTAGGTCCGACGGTGAAGGCAACCTGCTCTTGCTTGTGCGGCGGCACGGTGTACTTCATCTTGCGGGTACGAGTGAAAGGAGCCTTCGCGCCCGTTGGCACCTTGATGTCGTAGCGTGCCTGCACCTCCGACCCGCCCGCACCATATGGGCACCCCACCTCCACCACGGAACTGAAACGGAAATCCGCGTGCTTCACCAGCACCGGATTGTCACCACCGTTCCGCAACATGACGGTGACGAGAGAGGTTTCCCAGTCCTTCATAACGCCTTTCTCGCCGTCGCTCGTCCAGTCAGCCTGGATGTTCTTTTGCTTGTCCAGGTCGAAGTCCACTAACTCAAGGCCGGGTGGCTCCGGCTCCGGCTGAAGATCGGGGGCGAAGAGGAACACCAGCCCCACGGCGGAAACAACAATGCTGACCACACCGCCAACTACAGCAAGCACACCCTGGGGCCGGTGGAGGAAAGGCCGTTCGCCGCCCTCTTGCGTGCCCTGTGCAGCTGCCGGCCTGCTCCCGCCGCCCTGACCGCTCCCCGAGCCACTCTGCTGCCCCGCCACAGCCACCCCTCTCTACCGGAACACCCCACTCAGCCAAGCTAACGTCCCGTCGGCCAACAGCGTGGTCAGTCCGGGGAATCGCCGAGAAGGCCGACGAGATACTTAAGAAGCCCGGGGTCCAGTCACGGTGCTGGGAGCGGTCAGGGGCTGTCGGGGGTGGCCTGGGGGATTGTCACCGGCTTCGCCCAGTCCGTGCCCAGCTTCGCGAGGGCGGCGAGTTGGTCGGCGTTCAGCCGGTCCCTCCTGGATTTCGTGTTCGAAATCCATACGCCCAGCTTCACGGTCACCGGCTCCACCTGACCGTCGACCGTGATCGTCTCGCTGTGCCCCCTCGGCACCGGCCGGTCACCTTCCCGCTCGACCCACTGCGCCAGGGCCGCCAGGCCCCGCTGGAAGGCCGCCTCCGCCTTGCTCCCGGCCTTCTTCGGGCCCTTGGCCGCGTCGGCCGGCGCCGCGGGGAGCTCCGCCGGGGCGGCGGCGGCCAGGGGGAGGGTGGCGCCGTGGATGCCCAGTGCGGTCAGCCGCTCGCGCTGCTCGGGCAGGAGCTGCGCCCAGGTGCCCGGTTCCTGCTGACGCCACCTCCAGGTGCCGATGTCATCACCGTCGTGCATGACGCCGCCCGCGATGTAGGGCAGGACACCGTCGGCGTCGACCAGGTCGGCGAGCACCCGGTAGTGCCGCTGCCAGTTCAGCGGCCACGGGCAGTTCCAGTCCGGGTCGATCTCGGTGAGCTGCTGCGCACGCTCCGCCGCGCGCTTCGGGTCCTTGCCGAGGCCGCCCTTGCGGCGGAGGTTGGCGAGGTGCTGCCCGATGGGCACCATCGCTTCGCCCTCGCCCCACACCGCGTCCTGACGGGGCGCGAGGTGTCCGGTGGCCTTCCGGTAGGACCGGAGCGCGGCGAGCTTGTTCTCCCACGCTTCCTCGCCCGGCTCCCAGACCATCCCGGCCTCGGGGGCGTCCAGCAGCGTCTTGCGCCGCTCCTCCAGCTCACCGGCCCGCAGCGCCTTCCTTTGCTGATGGACCCATCGGCCAAGCGGAAACGACTTCGTGACCCCCACTTCGACCTCGACGTCGTAGGGAACGGCGTGGACGCCGGTGATCTCGTTCTCCTTCCGCCAGCGGATCAGGGCCTGGTATCCCTCCAGCCACACCAGGGACTCCGGCCGGTAGACCCGCGTACGGAGGAACGCCGCGATCGTCGCCGCGTCGCGCGGGCTGGAGAAGTGCAGCAGAGCGGCTTCGGCGGCGGCCTGGGTGTCGTCGTCCTCCTGGTCCTCGCCGTCGCCCGCGCCGCCGGCCCCGACGATCTGCCCGTCCTCGTCACGCTTGACGTGGACCTTGCGCTTGCCGCTCGTGAGCGCCCGGGAAGCGAGCTGCTCGACCAGGCGCTCATCGTGGCTGCGCAGCCCCTGGAGCACGGCCACGAGCGGCTTGAAGCTCGCGGAGGCGACCATGTCGGTCGGGTCCTCGCCGGGCTCCAGGAACACCGGCACGATGATCCTGGCCACCTTGGTGGACCCGTCGCGGTTGAGCCGGAGCGCGCGGCCGATGTTCTGCACGATCTCCACTTGTGAGCCGCGGGTGTCGGCGAAGCAGATCGAGTCGACTCCCCGCTCGCCGGTGATGTCGACGCCCTCCCCGAGAACGCGAACGCTGGCGAGGAAGGCGCGGTGCACCCGGCGCCCGGCGGCGTCGATGCCGTTGGCGAACTGCCGCAGCGCCTCGCGCCGCTCGGAGACGAGGTGGTCGCCGCACAGCCACGCCGACCACACCCGGTCCGGCGGGACGTGGCGGCCGGCCTCCAGCTCGTAGAACTCCGCGTCGATCGAGGACTTCGGCAGCTTGTCGGCGGCGGCCAGGTCCTCATCGGAGGCGTCGTTCATGTAGAGCTCGGCCGCCGTCTCGGGCAGCTTCTCCGCGAACGCCGCGGCCTCCTCCACCTTCTGGTGGAACGTCATGACCGTACGCAGGTTGTACGCCGCCGCGTGCTCCAGGAGCGCGGTCTGCAGCAGCGCCAGGCGCCGGCCGCGCCGCGCCTCCTCCGACTCCCCGAGGACAGGCGAAGGATCGCGGATCTCCAGCACGTCGATCTCAAAGCCCGCAAGGATTTCCCGCTCGATCGCCTCGCTCAGACCGAGCTCCGCGATCCACGCGCCGTAGGTCCCCTCCGGGTCATCCGACATCGTCGCGAGCTCCACCTCCTGGCCGTCCGCGCCCTTCTGCGGCCGGGGCGCGGCGAGGATGCGCGGGGTCGCGGTGAGGTAGAGCCGGAAGTCCGCCGGGATCCGGGCGTTGTCGTGGATCGCCGCCCACGGACGGCCAAGATCACCAGCGGTTCCGTGGGCCTCATCCACGATGGCGAGGTCGAACGGGTCCATCTGCTGCCCGTAGAGGCGCTCTCCGCCCGCCAGAGCGGCCTCCAGCGGCCCGCGAACCTTCCGCTGGCCCATCGGTGCGGTGATGTCCTCGCGGTCCACGAGGGAGGCGTACGTGGCGAACACGACGACCGGCCCCTGCCCGGCCCACAGGGCGAGCTGGATCGGGTTGGTGGTGGTGCGCACTCCGAGCTCGTTCAGGACCGCGTCGTTCTCCAGCGAGCACACCGCGACCATCGGGGCCCGGTGACCCACCGCCCGCCACGCCTGGGCGGTCTGGGCGAGCAGGTCCAGGGTCGGCACCGTGACGAGGATCCGGCCGTCCGCGAAGCTCTCCAGCGCGCACGCAGCGGCCGTGATCGTCTTGCCCGAACCGGTCGCTGACACGATCGTTCCCCGGGCACCCTGCGGGGGCACAGATGACCTTGCAGGGAATCCCACCCACTTCCTAAACGCGGACCGCTGATCTACCTGGTGTTCCTTGAGCCGAATCGCTGACATTCCGTACCTCCCCTGGAGTTGAATTCCTGCGGTCTTTCAGAGGGCCGCGTGCGGAATGCAGGCCGCGCCCATGTCGTTCCAGATCGACGCATCCGCCTTGTGCCAGCCGCCCGGCTTTCCGTCCTTGAAGGGCGGCCTGTCGTCCGGGTCGTAGTGACCGGCATCGAGCGTGCAGACGACGTAGTCCCCATCGCTGTTGACCGTCCGCGCCGTGCACAGACCGCCGGCCTCGCCCAGCGCCTCCAGCACCTGGCGGCGCCTGGTGGTGTGCGGGTGAGTGGCCGGCAGGACGGCTTCCCGGACGTACCGCTCCAGCCGCACCAGGTCGACGCGCTCCCGCTGCCTCACGTCCGCGATGTGTACGGCCAGTTCAGCGGCCCCGGCCGACCGGCCGCCGCGCCGGGACCACTCCCGGTCCGCGATGCCCACCAGGGCCTCGCTCACGGCCGTCACGCCTTCATCCCAACCGTCCTCGAACACCGCGCCCCGCGAACGCGGACCCGTGCCCTCCAGCTCCACGACCTCGCTCTGCGCCCCGGCGACCGCTCCGGCCACCAGCGCGGCCACCAAGTCGTCCGCCTCGCTCGCGGGCACACCCTGCGCCTCCAGGAGCGCGAACAGCCGGAGCCGGGCATTGACGCCTGCCGTCTGGTACTGGCCGACTCTGCGGATGGAATCGCTGCTCAGCGCGGGATCTGGTCCGGTAGATTCGTGGTGACTGGTCATCTGCGGTCGTTCCTCTCGGAATTCCGGGGAGGTTCCCGGGTGGTTGGGGGTGTCCTGGTTTCCGCCAATGCTACATGTGCATCTCCCGGATGCACTCGCTATACTGAAACCCCAACCCGAACGAGCGACCCTCACCCCCTGTAACCAGCCTGGCCCGCATCGCGGGCCCCCAAGGTTCTGGAGGCGCAGCCGGAAGGACCGTCAAGCGGGGGAGCGCAGCGGACCCGCCCAGGAGTCCGCAGGACTCCCCAACTCCCCCACAGAAGGCCCCACTAGCCGCACCACCACACCCCAGCGGCCCCGCCGCGCACCGCGCGGCCAGCCGGGCGCGCAGCGGCCGGCCCCACCGCCCCCAGGAGCGCAGCGAAGGGGGGCGCCCTCGCATCGCGAGGGCCAGCGGGAGCGCAGCGACCGCCCCCCTGGCACATCGCGCAGCGATGTGGTACCCGCGGAGCGGGTACC
>NZ_JBEXWB010000053.1:0-15131 GCF_040629645.1 Streptomyces sp. NPDC005899
CCACGTCCGCCCCCCTGGGCCGTCCTACCGCGCACGGTCCGGGAGGTGTTCGTCACCTCCCGGACCGGTTCGCCGCCCGCGGGGATTGGGGCGGCGGTCTCCCCCAGCCCGCCGAGTCCAGTGCAGCGGGCCGACCCACGCAGGACTCATGGAAGCGTTTCCGCCGCGGCCGGGCCAAGGCGCACGGCCGGGCGCACGGCCACACGTCAGGGGCACGGCACCACCGCCCGGCCCCGTGCGGTGGCCGCCCCGTCCCTCCGCGCGCGGCGCACACGTCACGCGTGCGCAGGCGCCCTCGCGGTGGCAGGCGGGAGGGGCGCACTCCACTCAGGTTGACGACTTTCCCGCCATCCGGACGTCTGCCCCTTAACGGTAGGGATGCGGCGAACTACGCTGTGTTGACTGATGTTCTCAGCGGTGCGGCATATTCCAAGGGGCCTGGCCAAATGCGTGTGCGGCCGGAGTGCCCGGGACCGTACCGGGGGAGGACACGGTACGAATGCCGCGCGCCCGACGGTGTCGCGGCGGCCGTCTGTGTGTCGAGGGGTGGCGCATGTCCAGGGAGCAACGCGGGCCGAACGAGAAGCTCGGCACGGTTCTCGCCCTCGCGGGAATCAGCAACGCCGGCCTCGCCCGGCGGGTCAACGACCTCGGAGCACAGCGCGGCCTGACTCTTCGGTACGACAAGACGTCGGTCGCCCGCTGGGTCGCGAAGGGCATGGTTCCGCAAGGTGCGGCGCCCCACCTCATCGCGGCCGCGATAGGGGCGAAACTCGGCCGCCCGGTGCCCCTTCACGAGATCGGGCTCGCCGACGCCGATCCGGCGCCGGAGGTCGGGCTGGCCTTCCCCCGCGACGTGGGGGAGGCCGTCCGTTCGGCGACCGATCTGTACCGCCTCGACCTGGCGGGGCGCCGGGGCGGTGGCGGGATCTGGCAGTCGCTGGCGGGCTCCTTCGCGGTGAGCGCGTACGCGACTCCCGCCTCCCGGTGGCTCATCACGCCCGCCGACTCGTCCGTCGCCCGGGATTCGGCAGTCGCCCGGGCAGCACTCCTGGGCGGACAGGGCGCACCCGGGGCGCACGGAGGGTCGGCGGGGGTACCCCTCCAGCCGGGCCCGGACAGCGTCTCCGACGCCTCCCCCCTGCGGGTCGGCCACAGCGACGTCATGAAACTGCGCGAGGCCGCCCAGGACGCGCGCCGCTGGGACTCCAAGTACGGCGGCGGGGACTGGCGTTCCTCCATGGTCCCGGAGTGCTTACGCGTCGACGCCGCACCCCTGTTGCTGGGCTCGTACAGCGACGAGGTGGGCCGGGCCCTCTTCGGGGCCTCGGCCGAGCTGACCCGGCTCGCCGGCTGGATGGCCTTCGACACCGGCCAGCAGGAGGCCGCCCAGCGCTACTACATCCAGGCCCTGCGCCTGGCCCGAGCCGCCGCCGACGTCCCGCTCGGCGGTTACGTCCTGGCGTCGATGTCCCTGCAGGCCACCTACCGGGGCTTCGCCGACGAAGGCGTGGACCTCGCGCAGGCGGCCGTGGAGCGCAACCGGGGTCTGGCCACCGCCCGCACCATGAGCTTCTTCCGGCTCGTGGAGGCGCGCGCCCACGCGAAGGCGTCCGACGCCCCGGCCGCCGCCGCCGCGCTCAAGGCGGCCGAAAGCTGGCTGGAGCGCTCCAGAGCCGGGGACAGCGACCCCTCCTGGCTGGGTTTCTACTCCTACGACCGCTTCGCCGCCGACGCCGCCGAGTGCTACCGCGACCTCAAGGCTCCCCGTCAGGTGCGGCGCTTCACCGAGCAGGCGCTGTCCAGACCGACGGAGGAGTTCGTCCGCTCGCACGGGCTGCGCCTCGTGGTGTCGGCGGTCGCCGAGCTGGAGTCGGGCAACCTCGACGCGGCCTGCGCGGCGGGCACCCGCGCCGTGGAGGTGGCGGGGCGCATCTCCTCGGCCCGCACCACGGAGTACGTGCGCGACCTGCTGCACCGCCTCGAACCGTACGGCGACGAACCCCGTGTGGCGGAGCTGCGGGAGCGGGCGCGTCCGCTTCTCGTCTCCCCCGCGTAGCGCCGCCCGGCCGCACCGCCCCCGGCGGCCCCACCCCCCCTCGGCGCCCCCGGACTTCCCCGGGCGCGCTTCCCCGGCGTCGCCGGATGTTGGAACGCCCCGGTATGCCCGGAACCGGGGAGCGGGTCCTCCGCCACGCCCCCGCTCCCCGGGGTTTGAGTCCGTTGTCAGTGGGTCAGTGCACTATCGGGGTGGGAGGTGGCGTGATGACGACGCACGCGGCGTACGACTGCGACGTACTGGTGATCGGTGGCGGGATCGCCGGCCTGTCGGCCGCCTACGCGCTCACGCGTTCCGCGCCCGGCACCCGGGTCACGGTGCTCGAGAAGGACCGGGACCCCGCCCGTCACCCGCCCGGCGGCGACACCGGAGTGCTGCCCAGTGGCATCCACCACGCCCCGGGGACCCTCGGCGCGCGCTGTGCCGTGCGGGGCCGCGCCGAGCTGGCCGGCTTCTGCGCGGACCACGGCATCGCCCACGCCACGAGGGACGAGCTGATCGTGGCCACCGCGAGCAGTGAGCTGCCCCGCCTCCACGCGCTGGCGCAGCGCGGCCGGGCCCACGGTCTGCCGGTCCGGGAGCTCGGTCCCGTCCAGATCGCGGAGTACGAACCCCACCTGCGCGGCCTGGCGGCGGTCCGGATCGCGACGGCCGGGGTGTGTGACGTCTCCGCGGTGGCCTCCCGGCTGGCGGCCGAGGTGGGCGCGGCGGGCGGACGGGTCCGGTACGGCGCGGAGGTCCTCGCGGTGGACCGGCGCCCCTGGGGCGTGGCGGTGCGGGCGTCCGGGGACCAGGTGATCCGCGCCCGCGTCCTGGTCAACTGCGCGGGGCCGCACAGCGGCCGGGTGGCACGGCTCGCGGGCGACGACCTCGGCGTACGGATCGTGCCGTACCGCGAGGAGCACTACGCACTGACGCGGCCGGAGCTGGTGCGGGGCCTGGTCCGGCCGGTGCCGGATCCGGCGGCGCCGGCCCCGGGGATCCGCCTCACCCGGGGCGTCGACGGCACCGTCCGCGTCGGGCCGGACACCGTGCCTGCGCCGGCCGGCGAGCGGTCCGCCCGGCCGGACGCCCACCGGCACGGTCCGGCCTCCATGGTGGGCAGGCCCGCCTCCTGGCGCATCGCGCGGCGCCACTGGCGGTACGCGGCCGAGGAGGTGCGCACGTCCGTGTCGAAGCGGGCGCTCGTCCGGGCCGTCCAGCGACTGCTGCCCGAGGTGACGGAGGACGATCTGCGCCCGGCGCCCGCGGGCGTGGCCGCGCGGGCGGTGCTCGGTGACGGCACGCCGGTGGACGGCCTCCTCGTCCGGGAGGCCCTCCACACCGTGCACGTGCTGAACACGCCGGCCCCCGCCGCCGTGCTGCCGCTCGGGCGGGAGGTGGCCCGGCGGGCTCTGGAGAGCGCGCGTGCGACGGGGTGGAGACCGCCCGCCGTAGAATCGGGTCATTGTGTCTGAGTCCCTGAATCCCACCCCCGAGACGCCCGGCGACCTCGGAAGCGACGCCGAGGCGCGGCGCGCCGCCTCCTTCGAGCGCCAGCGCAGGCTGCGCCAGGAACCACGCTTCCCCGGCGGACCCGCGGCCGACCCCGCGGGCTCGCACCACGAGCGCCGGATCCGCAGCTTCCAGCCGCGCCGCAGCCGCGTGACCACCGGCCAGGAGGACGCCCTGCAGCGCCTGTGGCCCACCTGGGGCCTGGACATCGACGGCCGCCGCGTCCTCGACCTGCCGGCCCTGTTCGACGGCCTCCCGGTGGTCCTGGAGATCGGCTTCGGCATGGGCGAGGCCACCGCCCGGATGGCGGCCGACGATCCCGGCACCGGCATCCTGGCCGTCGACGTGCACACGCCCGGCCAGGGCAACCTGCTCGGTCTCGCGGAGCGGGCCGGCCTGTCCAACGTCCGCGTCGCCAACGGCGACGCGATCATCCTGCTCCGCGAGATGCTGGAGCCCGCGTCGCTGGACGGGCTCCGCGTGTACTTCCCCGACCCCTGGCCGAAGAAGCGGCATCACAAGCGGAGGCTGATCCAGCCGGACTTCCTCGACCTGGTGGCACAGCGGCTGAAACCGGGCGCGGTGATCCACTGCGCGACGGACTGGGAGCCCTACGCGGAGCAGATGCTGGAGGTCCTGACGGCGCACCCGCGCTTCGAGAACACCCGGGCGGACGGCGGCTACGCGCCCAGGCCCGCCTTCCGGCCGCTGACCCGCTTCGAGAGCCAGGGTCTCGACAAGGGGCACGTCGTCCACGACCTCCTGTTCCGCCGCCGCTGAGCGCTCCGCGGCACCCTCGTCCGGGGACGTCCCGGACGTCACTGATCAGCCAACGACGGTCCCCCGGCACATCGCACCGTGGCCGGGTGTCCGTCCCTCTCGTTAGGGTCATCGGGTGTCCGAGGGGTCCGCGCAGCACCAGCAGCCGGCCGTCCCGGTTCTCGAGGAGCAGCGGCTCGACGAGTTCCTGGGCGCCGTACCCGAGCGAGGCCAGTGGCGCTACCGGCCCCGCCGCGTCGGCATGGTCTGGCGCAGCAAGGCGTTCCGGGCCGGCGCGGTGGTCGGCGTCCTCGCGCTCTGCGGTCTGGTCCTCCTGGCCCTGGTGCGCGAACAGACCGGCACGCGGGGCCTGCTGGTGGGGCTGGGGCTGGCCGTGCTGCCCGTGCCGCTGCTCATGGCGGCCTTCCGCTGGCTGGACCGGGTGGAACCCGGCCCCTGGCGCAATCTGCTGTTCGCCTTCGCGTGGGGTGCCTGCGCGGCGGCCCTCGTCGCCATCACCGCGAACACCTTCGCGACGCGCTGGATAGCGACGGCCACCGCGGATCCGGCGAGCGCCGACACCCTCGGCGCCACGGTGATCGCTCCGGTCGTCGAGGAGAGCGCCAAGGCGGCGGCCGTCCTGCTGATCTTCCTCTTCCGCAGACGGGAGTTCGGCGGTGTCGTCGACGGCATCGTGGTCGCCGGTTTCACCGCGACCGGTTTCGCCTTCACGGAGAACATCCTCTACCTGGGCAACGCCTTCGGTGAGGACCAGCAGTTGGGGACCACGGGTTTCGCCTCCGTGACGGCCGGGACCTTCTTCGTGCGCGTGGTGATGTCGCCCTTCGCGCATCCCCTGTTCACGGTGCTCACCGGCATCGGCTTCGGTGTCGCCGCGCTCGGCGGCAGGCGTCACCCGGTGCGCCGGGTCGTCCTGCCGCCGGCCGGGCTCCTCCTCGCCATGGGCATGCACGCCCTGTGGAACGGCTCGTCCGCCTTCGGCACGTACGGCTTCTACGTGGTCTACGGGGTCTTCATGGTCCCGGCGTTCGGGCTGGTGACGTGGCTGGCCGTCTGGTCGCGCCAGCGGGAGCTGCGGACGCTCGCCGGGGAGCTGCCCGTCTACGCGGCGGCGGGCTGGCTCGGCCCCGTGGAGCCGCTCGCGCTCGCCTCCATGCGGGCGCGTGGCCTGGCCCGCGACATGGCCAGGCACTGGAACGGCCACCCGGACCACGCCCGGGGCAGGGCCGCGGCCCGAGCGGTCGCGGAGTACGAGCTGTTCGCCACCTCGCTGGCGATGCTGCGCCGCAGGGCCCGCCACGACGGGGCCGGCCCGGACTTCGCCGTACGGGAGCGGGAGTTGCTGCACCACCTGTGGCAGCGCCGGGACGTCGCGGGCCCCGCCCTCACGTACGCGGCGTACGCGACGGGACGGATACGCGCCCACCGGTTGCCCTCGTCCGGCCCGTACCCCCACGAGCGGCCCTACTCCCAGCCGTACCCACCCGGACCGCTGCCCCACCAGCGGCCCTACGCCCCGCCGCACCCGCCCGCGCCGCACCGCCACTACAGCGGCCCCAACCCGTATGCCCGGGAGGCCGGGCAGCAGCCCGACCGTCGGCATCCCCCGCACCGGTAGGCGGTACGCCGTGACGGCGCGGAGGCCCCGCACACGCGGAACGGCGGCCCGGACGCCATGTGCGTCAGGACCGCCGTGGTGCGCCGCGCCGCGCGCCGGCGTGTGGGCTCAGATCGACAGGCCCTTGCCGCGCAGCCAGCTCATGGGGTCGATGCCCGACCCGTCAGCGGTGTGGACCTCCAGGTGGAGGTGCGGGCCGGTCACGTTGCCCGTGGCGCCGACACGGCCGATGGTGTCGCCCGTGCCGACCGTCTGACCGGCCGTCACGTCCATCGAGGACTGGTGGCAGTACCAGATCTCCGTACCGTCCTCGAGCTCGAGGACCGTGCGGTAGCCGTACGACCCCGACCAGCCGGCCGACTTCACCGTTCCGCCGTGGACGGCCTTGACCGGGGTGCCGGTGGGCGCGGCGAAGTCCAGGCCGGTGTGGTGGCCGGAGGACCACATCGAACCGGCCTGGCCGTAGGTCGACGTGATCGTGTAGGAGGACGTCGGCAGGGCGTAACTGGCGGCGAGTTTCGCGAGGCGCTCGGCCTCCGCCTTCTTCTTCGCCGCCTCCTCCGCCGCCTTCTTCTCGGCCGCGGCTTCGGCCTCCGCCTTGCTCTGCTCCTTCGCCGCCCGGGCCGCGGCCTCCTCGGCGGCCGCCTTCTCCTGCGCGGCCCTGGCCTCGGCATCGGCTCCGGCCTGCTGCTGCTCGGCCTGCTGGAGGATGCGGGCGCGCAGCGCCTCACCGGCGTCGGTCGTTCCCTGTTCGGCCTCGGCCGCGGTGATGCCCGCCGTGGTCAGTGGGGCGGCCGCGGTGACGGTCTCGTCGGCCGTCCCGGCGTCGCCGGACATGAAAGCCCCGACTCCGGGAAGGGATGAGACATCGGGAAGAGAGATGGAGACCGGCGGCTTGCTCTGCGCGGTGGCCATGCCACCCGCACCGACGGCCGCGATGACGCCGACGCCGAGGACGGTGGAGCTACGGGCGAGACCTCGCTGTTTGGCCACGCGGTGCCTGCCGCGTACGGGGCGGATGGATTCCTCGGTGGGATTCCACTCCTCCCACACCCTCTCCTCGCCACCGAACGCATCGGTCCTGAAGGGTGACGGGGCCTCGGGGGCAGGCTGATTCGACGCCACGTGGGCGCACTCCTTTCCTTCCTTATCGCCTACCGGGTTAGCTGACGGGTTCGGAGCAGGAAGGTCTCCTACGGGTCCCTTCGTCTCTGTCGAGACGCAGGTGCCCGATTCACCCCATGTAGGTGGTTCCCCGGTTCCCTTGCGGAATTCGGCGCTCGCGCACGGCGCCGCCTCTGACGACGACTGGGACAACCGCGCTGCGTTATCGAACGTTAATAGACAGCAGCCCTCGATTCCAAGCCGTTCCGGTTGATCGTTCGCACTCTCACCCCGCCCGTTCCGGGGTAAAATACCCCTAACCGGGCGAGCGACCAGGTCCCGCACGTAACGCCAGTTTCTGACGGTGCGTCAAACGTTATGGAAGTCGACGCGGTGTTCACGCACGGTCGCGGGCGGTCACCCGTCGCCCCGGCCCACGATCTTCACCGTGGTCCGACGCTCCGACTGCCCCCGGGCGGGCCGCCCGACCGCGAGGAGTGCCATGTCGTCCGTCGACCGGCCACCGGTGTGCAGGCGCACGTCGTCGGTGAGTGCGGAGAGCAGTTCCTCAGGTCCTGGGAAGATCCGGCCCCGCAGCCGGTCCGCCGGGTCGTAGAAGGCCCCGGCCGCGTTCCGTGCCTCGGAGAGCCCGTCCGTGAAGGCCAGGAGCGTCGCCCCGGCCGGCATGGCCCATTCGTCCGAGCGGTCCGGTGACGCGTCGAGACCCATGCCGATCGGCAGGGCGGGCACGCTGGGTGCCAGCACGTCGAGCGCCCCGTCCGCGTGCAGCAGGATCGGCTCGGGATGACCGCGGTTGACGATCCGCAAGGTGTCCGAACCCGCCGGGATCTCGGCGAGCACAACGGTGACGAACCCCTCCATGGAGTCGAGCCCGCCGCGCCGCGTGCCCTCCCGGGCCAGCGCTCGCTCCAGCCGCTGGGCGACCCCCTCCAGCGACAGCTCCTGTTCGGCCGCCTCCCGGAACGCCCCGATCACCACGGCCACCGCCCCCACGGCATCGAGCCCCTTGCCCCGCACGTCCCCGACGACCAGCCGCACCCCGTGCGGCGTGTCCGCGATGGCGAACAGGTCCCCGCCGACGAACTCGTCCGCCTGCGCCGCCTCGTAGCGTGCCGCGACCAGCAGCCCGCCGATACGGTCGTCCGGCGCGGGGAGCACCGCCCGCATCGCGGTCTCCGCGATCACCCGGGCCGAGGCCAGTTGCTCGTTGCTGCGGCGGACGACGGCGTTGGTGACGAGGGCGAGGCCGGAGACGGTGACCAGGGTCAGCAGATCGCTGAGCGGCACCACCTCGGTGAGCCTGCCGTCGTAGAGCCGGATGGCGAGGACCACCAGGATCGCGGCCGCTCCGGTACGGACGGTGCTGGCGAGCGAGAAGAACGGAGCCGCGAGCAGAGGGGCCGCCGCGAACAGCGGTACGGCCGTGACCTCGGCCGGGGTCACGAGGTCGACGAGCACCCCGATCCCGATCATCAGACCCGGCAGCACACGCACGAGCCGCCGGGCGCGGGCGGTGCCGACTGCTCCCCCGCGCCGATTCTCCCGCATCCCCACCTGTGCACTCCTGCCCGGTCCGCCCACGGCTGCGGACGGTACCGCGCACCGCCCCGGCCCGCCGGAGCCGCGCCGTGCGGCGGCCCGGCATGGGCCGAAGGGAGGAGCGCACCGGATCCCCGCCCCCGGAGGTCAGCCGGGGAGCCGGTGCCGCGCGTACGACGTCAGTGCATCCCGTACGAAGACGGCGGTGCCGTCCCCGTACCGATCGTAGTTCTTCCCGAAGCGCGGATCGGCGACATACATCTCGCCGATGCCGATCACATACGACCGGGTGACCCTGGCGGTGACCGACAACCACTCGACGTGCCGGCGGGCGATGTCCTGCGCCACCTCGCCGTCCGCGTCGAGGCCCGCCGCCCTGGCCTCCCCGTAGTCCCGGGCGATCGCGTCGTGCGTCTGCTGGAAGGCGGTCCGCTCGGCCGGGCTCAGGCCGCGCCACCAGCGGTCACCGCGCTCGTACGCCTCCCGGCCCCAAAGTCCGGTCACCTCCTCCTCGTACACCGTGTGGTCGAAGCCGTCGAGTACGTCTCCGGGCATGAGTTCCTTCCCCTCCTCGGTCCTGTGAAGTGTGGTCCGCACCGAGGCGATCTGCCGGCCGATGCGCTCCCGCTCCTGCTCCAGCAGGCACAGATGGGCCCTCAGCGCCGCCGAGGTGTCCCGCTGCCCCTCCAGTACGTCCCTGATGGCGGACAGCGAGAGCCCGAGCTCCCGGAGCAGCAGGACACGCTGCAGCCGGACGAGGGCGTCCTGGTCGTAGTAGCGGTAGCCGTTGGCCCCGATCCGGCTGGGCGTGAGGAGACCGAGATCTCCGTAGTGCCGGAGCGTGCGGCTCGTGGTGCTGGCTCTTCTGGCGATTTCCTGGATGGACCACTCCATGCCGGAAACGCTAGATCTTTACGCGGCGTCAAGGTCAAGCGCACCGCGGGGAGCGCGTGCGGGGGCAGGCGTGCGTGGGTGCGTGCAGGTAACCGGGGACGGGTCAAAGGCGCACACGACAGAGGCCCGGATCCTTGGAAGGATCCGGGCCTCTGTCTTCTAGTAGCGGGGACAGGATTTGAACCTGCGACCTCTGGGTTATGAGCCCAGCGAGCTACCGAGCTGCTCCACCCCGCGCCGTTGTGATTGCAACTCTACGGCATCCGGGAGGCGCTCATGACCACTCCCCGCCGCCACGCCCCCGACCGAGGCCCGTTTTTCCGCGTCGGCCGCACCAACGAGTGCGGTGCGTGAGGCGGTTGCCGTGCGCGGGTCCGTTCTCGAAGAAGCGCCGTACCGTCCCCTGCCGGTCGCCACGTCCCTTGCCGACCGACGACCCGACCGAGGGCCCGACCAGACCGATGACGGCGTACGCCGCGCGCCCGCCCCCGCGTCACCGCGCAGGGCCGTCACGCCTCCGGGACGGCCCGACGCTTGACCCGAAAGGCGCCCGCGCCACGATTGCACGCTCGTCACGACGGCGGGACGCTGGAAGCACCAGCCCCTCGGTGTCCGTTCCTGCCCACCGGGCCGTCCCGGGTGCGGGCACGGGCACGGAGACCTCCGCCGGCGCACGCGGCGACCGCATCGACGTCGGGACGGAGGGACCGGGGGCACCGGAACACGCGCTTCGGCAGGAAGACGGTCGGCCATGGACGCCACCACGCTCGAGACGATGCGAGACGCACTGCGCGGACCGGTCATCGGGCCGGGGGATCAGGAGTACGGGCGGGCGCGCACCATCTACAACGCGATGATCGACCGGTCACCGGCCGCGGTGGTCCGCTGCCACGACACCGCGGACGTCATGGCGGCCGTCGACTTCGTCCGTGGCCACGGCCTGGACGTGGCCGTGCGGGGCGGCGGGCACAGCGGCCCGGGCCTCTGCCTGGTCGACGACTCGGTGATGCTCGACCTCTCCGGTATGCGCGGCGTACGCGTCGACCCGGCCACCCAGACGGCCCAGGCGGACGGAGGCGCCCGGCTGGGCGACCTCGACCACGCCACGCACGCGTTCGGCCTCGCCACGCCGGCGGGCATCCAGTCGACGACCGGCGTCGGTGGTCTGACGCTCGGCGGCGGGCACGGCTACCTCACCCGTGCCTACGGGCTCACGGTGGACAACCTGGTCTCCGCCGACGTCGTCCTGGCCGACGGCACGTACGTCAGCGCGAACGACACCGAGCACGCCGACCTGTTCTGGGCACTGCGCGGGGGCGGCGGCAACTTCGGCATCGTCACCTCGTTCGATTTCGCTCTGCACCCCGTGGACACGGTGGGCGTCGCGATGACCCTGTGGCCGCTCGACCTCTTCCGCGACGTACTGCGGTGGTACCGCGACTTCCTGCCACAGGCACCGGACGAGCTGTACGGCTTCTTCGCCTCGCTGACCGTCCCGCCCGGTCCGCCGTTCCCCGAGGAGATCCACGGCCGGAAGATGTGCGGGGTCATCTGGTGTTCGACGGCCGACCCGGCCGCGCTGGGCGACACCCTCGCCGTGGTGAACGAGCCGGGCCCGCCCGCCTTCCACTTCACGTCCCCGATGCCCTACCCCGCCCTGCAGCAGATGTTCGACCCGCTGCTTCCCACCGGCCTCCAGTGGTACTGGCGCGGTGACTTCTTCGACCGGATCACGGACGACGCCGTCGACGTGCACGCCGACTTCGCGCAGCGGCTCCCCACCGGCCTGTCGACCATGCACCTCTATCCGGTGGACGGGGCCGCCGGCCGTGTCGGTCCGGACGACACCGCCTGGTCGTACCGCGACGCCCGGTGGTCCGGTGTCATCGCGGGGATCGACCCCGACCCGGCGAACGCGGAGGCGCTCCGGCAGTGGGCCACGGACTACTGGGACGCCCTGCACCCGCACTCCATGGGCGGCGCGTACGTGAACTTCATCGGCGCGGGCGAGTCCCAGGAACGGGTCCGGTCCACCTACCGGGGCCACTACGACCGGCTCGCGGAGGTCAAGCAGGCCTACGATCCGCTCAACCTCTTCCACGCAAACCACAACATCGAGCCCACCCCGTCGCACTGACCACGTGCCGGGCACCGGAATACAGAGGGAAAGCCGTGCTCCGAGGGTTACAGTCTGCTTGCACCGCATGATGGTCCGGACGCCCCCGGAGCGGCGCGGCACCGGCAGCGGCACCTCACCGCCCTCCCGGTCGGAACCGGCCCCGGCACTCTTGTCGGCCCGGTCACGGGCTCTTCACCGCACACACCTACGTACAGGACACTCGATGACCGACATGCCCGCATCCACGACGCAGCGGCACCCCGACGGTTCGGCCGCGGCCACGGAGACGGGACCGGCGCCGCTTCCCACCCCGCAGTACGCCGGGCTGTTCGTCGAGCCCGACCTGCCGCCGTTCAGCGACGACGCCGAGTGACCTGCCGCAGTTGATCGCCGGGGTACGACGGGCCGGCAGCGCGCCTGCGAGGGGCCCGCGAGCCGCCGCGCCCGTGCGCATCGGCCCGCGAGCGTCGGCCCGCGAGCGTCAGGCCCACGAGCACCGGGCCTGCGAGTATCGAGCGCGCGAGCGACGGCTCCGAGCGACATCCCCGGGTGACGGTCCCCGAGTGACCGGGCGGGCCGCACGGTCGTTGGGAGACCATGCGCATCCCTATCGGCGTGGTCGTCCTCTCGGTGGTCCTGCTGGTCGCCGCGTTCCTGTCGAGCATCCCGACCCGGGCGGAGACGGAAGAGGCCTGCCGCCGGGCGCTCGACAACACGTCGACCGCGACGAACCGGCCCGAGATCTGCCAGGACGTGTCCGCGGACACCTACCGCACGTTCCTCCTGATGTACGACCTCAGGGAGGAGGGCCTGGACTAGCGCAACCCCCTGCGCTCGTCCCGCAGGGCCGTCCCGGCCTTCGCGACCGGCGCGGGGCCGTACCGTGTTCGGCTCGCAGCCCTCGCCGAGCGTGGGCGCGCGGCCGGTCGAGGAACCCTCCCCGAGGCCCCTGTCAGCCGACCGCTTCCGACCCCAGCCAGCCAGGCGCCTCCTGCTGTCCTCCAGCCGGCGGCGTGGATCGACCCGCGGTGCGCCGACCTCGTCGCAGCCGCAGCCGCTGGAAGTAGCGCCGGGAGACCCGGCCGCACACACGGCGGGGCTTCGCGACGGCGGTTCGTCGTCCGCTCGGGCCCTCTGCGGCCGGAGACGTTCCCGCCGAGGGTCGGCGGACATGAGAGGGACCCCAGCTCTCGCGTGCTCCGAGCTGGGGTCCAGGGGTAGGCCGTGTGGGACTCGAACCCACAACCAACGGATTAAAAGTCCGCTGCTCTGACCAATTGAGCTAACGGCCCCTGATGGATCACCCCCCGAGCATAACCGCACCGGACCCGGCAGCCGATCGGGTATCGGGTGCCGGGCCCCGTCGTGCCGTGGTGCGCCTGTGGTCAGTCCGCGGGCGGGTGAGCGGGGGTGGACTGTCGAAGGAACCAGTGGCGGGCCGATGTCAGCCACCGGACGGCGGCGAAACCCAGGACGACCAGGACGGCCAGCGGTGCGTAGTTGAAGGTCTCCCAGGTGACGGGCGAGACCTGCGGCAGCATGAACAGGACGGTGATCACCGTGACCCAGGCCACCGCCACGACGCCGACGGGCCGGGACCAACGGCCCAGGTGCCAGGGGCCGGGAGTGAAGTCGTCGCCCCTCAGCAGCCGGAGCAGGGTGGGGATGACGTAGGCGATGTAGAGGCCGATGACCGCGATGGAGGTGACGGCGGCGTACGCGGTCACGTTGATCAGGTACGGGAGGCCCAGGGCCAGTGCGCCGAGCGCCGCGAGCCAGACCGCCGCGACGGGGGTGCGGGTGCGGGGGCTGACCGTGTGCCAGAGGCGCGAGAGGGGCAGGGCCCCGTCGCGCGAGAAGGCGTAGATCATCCGGCTGTTGGCGGTCACCGAGGCCATGCCGCAGAACAGCTGGGCGCCGATGACGACGAGCAGCAGGAGCTTGCCCGTGGTGGCGCCGAGCGCGTCCAGCAGGATCTGGGCGGGTGGGGCTCCGGTCGGTGAGTTCAGGGCCCCGTCGTAGGACTGGATGGCGAAGGTGAAGCCCAGCAGGAGCACGAAGCCGGCGATCCAGGACGTCCAGATGGACCGCACGATGCCCCGGGGACCCGCCACGGCGGCGTCGTGGGTCTCCTCGGTCATGTGGGCGGAGGCGTCGTAGCCGGTGAAGGTGTACTGGGCCATCAGCAGGCCGATCATCACGACGTAGAAGCCGCTGCCCCAGCCGGTGTTGTTGACGAACTCGGTGAAGACGTACGACGCCGACCGGTGGGAGTCCGGCACGAAGGTGAGCGCGCCCACGATGACGGCGACCCCGACGACGTGCCACCACACGCTGATGTTGTTGAGAGCGGCGACGATGCCGACTCCGAACGTGTTCAGGAGGCCGTGGAGGACCAGGATCGCCGCGAAGAGGAGGATCGTGCGGCCTGGAGTGACCTCGAAGCCGAACTGCAGGTTGAGGTACGCCCCGAGGAACGACGCGGCACCGAAGTCGACCCCTGCGGTGACGGCGACCTGACCGAGGACGTTGAACCAGCCGGCGAACCAGGCCCACGCCGCGGCCGATCGCGGCGGTGCGAGGCGGTGGGCCCAGAAGTAGAGCCCGGCGGACGTCGGGTACGCCGAACAGATCTCCGCCATCGCCAGGCCGACGAACAGCGTCATCAGGCCCACCCCGACCCAGCCCCAGGTGATGAGGACGGGGCCGCCGGTGTTCATGCCGAACAGATACAGCGTCAGACAGCCGGAGAGCACCGAGATGATCGTGAACGAGACGGCGTAGTTGGAGAAGGCGGACATCCGGCGGGCGAGCACCTGCGTGTAGCCGAGCTCCGCCAGCCGCTCCTCGTCGGAGGCGGCAGCGGGGGCGGCAGCGGGGGCAGGAGCGGGTGCGGGAGCAGGGACGGCGGCAGCGGCGGAATTGGACGGCCCCCGGGGGGCATCGGGCGGCGGCTCGGCCGCCACGGCTTCGTCGTGTGTCATGCCCCCAGCGATGCCCTGGGACGGACGCCGGAAACGCCGCAGGGCCCGTACGCCACCGGGGTGTCGTACGGGCCCTGCGGGTCAGTCGGCTGTCAGCGCCGCTCAGCCGTTGCGCTTCCAGCGCGGCTTGTCGTCACGGCGGCCGAAGGTGCCGGTGCCGGTACCCGTGCCGGTGCCACCGCGGTGGTCGTCACGACGGCCGGTCGGACGGTCGGCGCCACCGGAGCGGAAGCCGCCCGCGGGACGGTCGTCGCGACGGTCACGGTTGAACGGACGGTCGCCGCCGCCGGAGCGGAAGCCACCGGACGGGCGCTCGTCACGGCGGTCGCGGTTGAACGCCGGGCGGTCGTTGTCACGACGCTCGAAGGGACGGCCGCCACGGTCGTCACGACGGTCACCGCCACCGGAGCGGAAGCCGCCCGAGGGGCGCTCGTCACGGCGGTCGCGGTTGAACGCCGGGCGGTCGTTGTCACGACGCTCGAAGGGACGGCCGCCACGGTCGTCACGACGGTCACCGCC
>NZ_JBEXWB010000053.1:15229-27274 GCF_040629645.1 Streptomyces sp. NPDC005899
CCACCGGAGCGGAAGCCGCCGGACGGACGGTCGCTGCTGCCGCGGAACGACGGGCGGTCGTTGCTGCCGCGGTAGCCGGTCCCGCCGGAGGGGCGGCCACTGCGCTCGCCGACGCGGTCGTTGCCGCCGCGGTAACCCCCACGGTCGCCACCACGGTCGTCGCGGCGGTCGTCACGGCGGTTGAAGTTGCCCCGGTCGTCACGACGGTCGTCGCGCCCGGCCGGCTGCTCCGGGACGGACGCCGCGGCGATGAGCGCGGCCTCGGCCTCGGCGGCGGCCTCGGCGACCGCGGCCTCCGGGTCGTCGCCCCGCTCGCGGGCGGCACGGGCGACCAGGCGGTCGGCCTCCTCGCGCAGCTCGACGGCACGGCGCTGGACGCGCTCCAGCTGCTTGGTGAGGTCGGCGGCCTCGCGCTCGGCCTGCTTGGCCGCGTTGTTCGCGGAGTCGGCCTGGACCTCGGTCAGCGAACGGGCGCCGGTGATCTCGGCGACCTCGGGCTCGAAGACGCCCGCGCCCTGCACCATGTGGCGCGAGGCGTCGACGCCCGCGTCCTCCATGAGACGGAAGATCTGGCGACGCTGGTGCGGCAGTGCCAGCGAGACGACGACGCCGGACTTGCCGGCCCGGGCGGTACGGCCCGAGCGGTGCAGGTAGTCCTTGTGGTCGCCGGCCGGGTCCACGTTCAGCACGAGGTCGATGCCGTCGACGTGGATGCCGCGCGCGGCGACGTCGGTGGCGACCAGGGCGTTGACGAAGCCCTTCTTGAAGTCCTCGAGCACGCGGGTACGGGCACCCTGCGTCATGCCGCCGTGCAGCGCGTCCGCCTTCACGCCGGACTCGATGAGCTGCTCGGCGATGCGGTCGGCACCCAGCTGGGTACGGACGAAGATGATCGTGCGGCCCTTGCGGGCGGCGATCGCGGCCGTGACGGGCGCCTTGTCCTTCGGCTTCACGACGAGGACGTGGTGCGACATGGTCGTGACGTTGCCCTGGGCGCTGTCGACCTCGTGCGTCACCGGGTTGGTCAGGTAGCGCTTGACCAGGGTGCCGATCTCGTTCTCCATCGTGGCGGAGAAGAGCATGCGCTGGCCGCCGCCGGGGATCTGGTCGAGCAACTCGGTGACCTCGGGCAGGAAGCCCAGGTCCGACATCTGGTCGGCCTCGTCGAGCACGGCCACCTCGACGTTCTCGAGGGAGCAGGCGCCACGGTTGATGATGTCGCGCAGGCGGCCCGGGGTGGCGACGAGCACGTCGACACCGCGCTCCAGCGCGTAGATCTGGTTGCTCATCGACGTACCGCCGCACACGACCTTCATCTTCAGGCCGAGTACGTCGCCGTACGGCTGAAGGGCGTCCGCGACCTGCATCGCGAGCTCGCGGGTCGGGGTGAGGATGATCGCGCGGGGCTTCTTCTTCTCGGTGTGCCCGCCGGCCAGCGTGGCCAGGGTGGGCAGACCGAAGGAGAGCGTCTTGCCGGAGCCGGTGCGGCCGCGGCCGAGGATGTCCTTGCCGGCCAGGGCGTCCGGGATGGTCGCCGCCTGGATCGGGAAGGGGGCGGTCACGCCGTTCTGCGCGAGCTTGCGGACGATGCCCTCGGGCAGTCCGAGCGAGGCGAACGTGACGGTCGGCTCGGCGTTCTCCGCCTGGACGTCCTCGGAGGCCTCGACATCCTCGGGGGCCTCGGCGTCCTCGGAGGCTTCGGCGTCCAGGGGGGCGGCCTCGGCCGCGGGGGTCTCCGCGGCCGTCTCGGGGGCCGCGGCCACGACGGCCTCGGCGATCTCGACGACGGCGTCCGTCTCGGTGGTGTCGACGTTCTCGACGTTCTCGGACATGACGGTGCGGTCAGAACTGGAAATTGACATGCGAAATGCGAAACCTTCCGGAGTCTCGGCACGCGCCCGTAACTCCGTGTTTTCGCAATTTCGACCGCCTCAATGCGGTCCAGCCACGGCAAGGGAGAGTACGCGCCACACGGCGCTCTTCTGTGTCGGCGCCGGGCAATGGGATCAAACGATCTACTACCATACGCACCCTCCCCCCATTCGCGCAAACCGGCCCGGTCAGGACCCCCCTCACACCGGCGCGACCTGCGGTGATGCCTTCGGCGTCGGCCACAGCTCCACCCGGCCCGGCGGCCCCGCAGCGTCACTCCGCACCTGCGCGGCGGGCGACGCCGAGGGCTCTTCCGGCGGCTGCTGGGAGGGCTCCGGCGAAGGCGGGGGCGGGGGCGGAGGCGGGGGCGGCGGAGGCTCCGGGGAGACAGGTGGGGGAGGCGGCTCGCCGGGTCCCGGAGCGCTGGGCTCCAGGGCGGGCGGGCCGCCGCCCGGGGTCGGTACCGGCCGCTCCGGACCGGGCACCCGCACGGAGCCGGCCGGAGCGGCCGGCGGCCCGCCGGGGGACGCGCCCCGGACCGCACTCCGCGGAACGTCCCGCTCCGACTGCGCGTGGGCACGTCCGCCACCGGACCCGGCCCGCCCGGAGCCGCGTGCGGGCTCGCCGTCCGGCCGGGCGGCGTCCCCCTGCCGCCCGGAGGGACGCGGAGGAGCCGGCTGCCCGGCATCGCCACCCACGCTCATACAGCCGGTGGACAGGGCGATCGTCAGCGCGGTGACTGCTGCGCGGCGGACACGGGCGGGCAACTGGGGCACGGAACGGCACCTCCGGGGCGGGGGGAACGGCGGGAGGGAGCGATGTGTCCAACTCCCCCGCACCCACCGGGGACACGCCCTGACACAACTCCCGCACACCCGCCCGCATCCCCCGGCGCGCCGTGCGGCCGGCGCGCGGCCCCCTCCCTCATCCGTACCCGAGGGCGTGCAGCCGTTCGTCGTCGATGCCGAAGTGGTGGGCGATCTCGTGCACGACCGTGATCTCGGTCTCGGCGACGACGTCCTCGCGCGTCTCGCACATCCGCAGGGTCGGGCCGCGGTAGACGGTGATCCGGTCGGGCAGCACCCCCGCGTACCACTCACCGCGCTCGGTGAGCGGGGTGCCTTCGTAGAGCCCCAGCAGCTCCCGGTCCTCCGGGTCCTCGGGTTCCTCCTCGACGAACACCGCGACGTTGTCCATCAGCCGCATCAGCTCGGGCGGGACCCGGTCGAGGGCCACGCTCACCAGCTCTTCGAACTCCTCGCGCGTCATCTCCAGCACCCCGCCATTGTCACGTACCCGCGACCGGAACGGGCGGGCCGTGCCGGACCCGCACGCACCACCCGCCCGGCCCACGCGCCCCCGGACACCCGCATGTCCGCCGTCCGATCGGGGCATACGCGCCCAATGGCCCGCGATCCGTTCCGCGCCGCACTCGTCCGTGTCCGGCACCCCCTCCGCTCCCGCCCCACCGTCACCACCGGCTCCCCCGCCGCCACCGGGCACCCGTACGTACGCGCACTCGGACTGCTCGCGGTCGTCGTGCTGGGGGCGTGGCTGGGCCTGCTGACCGTCGGCAGCGTGCGCACGCCGGTGGGTCCGATGGACACGACGATGACGCTGCGCCCCTCGCTGAGCGGCGGAAGCAAGATCAACGTGTCCCCCCTCGGCGCTCTGGAGCTGCGCTCCCACGTGGCCCCCGTCCGCCTCGACGTGGACGTGGACCAACTGGACCCCGAGCGCTCCCAGGCCCTGGTCAAGCACCCCGAGCGGCTCTCCGGACTGCAGGACGAGGTCACGCGGGACGTCGCGGCCGGCACCCGGGAGCTCGCCGTCCGCTCCTGCGTGGCCGTCGTCTCCGGCGCCACCGCCCTCGGCCTCGCCGTCTACCGCCGCCCGCGCCGCGCCCTGGCGGCCGGCGGGCTCGCCCTGGCGCTCCTGGCCGCCTCGGGCGTCAGTGCCTACGCCACGTGGAACCCGAAGTCGGTCCTGGAGCCGAAGTTCTCCGGGCTGCTCTCCAGCGCCCCCTCGGTGGTCGGCGACGCCCGCTCGATCGTCACCGACTTCGACGTCTACCAACAGGAGCTGGCCAGGCTCGTCACCAACGTCACCAAGCTGTACGACGCCACGTCCACCCTCCCCGTGTACCAGCCGGACCCGGCGACCATCCGGGTGCTGCACGTCTCGGACATCCACCTCAATCCCGCTTCCTGGCACATCATCAGTTCGCTGGTGAAGCAGTACGAGATCGACGTGATCATCGATTCCGGCGACACGATGGACCACGGCACGGCCGCCGAGAACGGCTTCCTGGACCCCGTCCGCGGTCTCGGCGCGCCCTACGTGTGGGTGCGCGGCAACCACGACTCCAAGGTGACCCAGGACCGTCTCAGGAAGCTCGGCAACGTGCACGTCCTCGACGAGGGCGCCGCCGTGGACGTCGCCGGGCTGCGCATCGCCGGGACCGGGGACCCCCAGTTCACCCCGGACCGCTCCCGCCCTACGGGCGGCAAGGCCTCCGAGCAGCTGGCGGGGATGCGGCTCGCCTCCGCGCTGCGCGACCAGAAGCGCGCGGGCACGCCGGTCGACATCGCGGTGGCCCACGATCCCGACGCCGCGCGCGAGACCGACGGGACGGTCCCCCTCGTGCTGGCCGGACACGTACACCACCGGGTCAACGAACTGCTGGAGTTCGGCACACGGCTGAAGGTCGAGGGCTCCACCGGCGGCGGCGGGCTGCGCGCCGTTCAGAACGAGAAGCCGGAGAAGGTGCGGGCCTCGGTCCTCTACATGGACCGTTCCACCCGGCGTCTCCAGGCCTGGGACGAGATCACCCTGGGGGGCCTGGGGCTCACGACGGCGGAGGTCAGCCGCCATCTGCCGGAGGAGAACCGGGCGGCTCCCTCCCCCTCGCCGAGCGGCTCCCCGACCTCCCCGTAAACCGTTTTGGCGATACCTCCTGCCATCACATATGCTTCTCACGTCCCCGACGCGCTGGAAAGCGCGCAGGTGGGCCCTTAGCCCTCATCGTCTAGTGGCCCAGGACGCCGCCCTTTCAAGGCGGTAGCACGGGTTCGAATCCCGTTGGGGGCACGCTTTACCGTGTGCGAGACTTGTCTCGCACATTAGCTTGGTCCTGTGGAGCAGTTTGGAGTGCTCGCCACCCTGTCAAGGTGGAGGCCGCGGGTTCAAATCCCGTCAGGACCGCTGCAGCCCTTGTGAGCTGCGTGGCTGGGTAGCTCAGTTGGTACGAGCGATCGCCTGAAAAGCGATAGGTCGCCGGTTCGATCCCGGCCCCAGCCACCACCCGAAGGCCCCGTCCACGGACGGGGCCTTCGTCGTGTCACACCACTTCCCCCTCCGGCGCGCGGGGCCCCTGCTCACGGGCGCCGGACCCGCCGGGCCGGCGCCGCCACGTCCGCACGCACAGGGCCAGGAGCACCACGGCCACCAGGGCGGCCGCGTCCGGGACGCGCTCGCCGAGGCGCTGGGCCCACCGCTCGACGGCGAACGAGTCGTCGACGTCCAGGAGTCCGGGCAGTGCCGTGGTCCCGTCGTAGGCGAGGAAGATCGCCCCGAGCCCTGCGAACAGGAGCCCGGAGAGCAGCGACGTGGTGTGCGGTGCGAAACGGCCGGCGCGCAGGGTCCGGCCGCGCAGCCACATCCGGTGGCCCAGGTCGAAGCGTTCCCGGAGCAGGGCCAGTACGAACAGCGGAAGGGGATGCCGAGGGCGTGGACGGCGAGCAGCAGGCCGCCGTAGAGCGGACTGCCGCTGACGGCCGCGACGGTCAGGACGCTGCCCAGGATGGGGCCCGCGCAGGAGCCGGCCAGCCCGTGGACGGCGCCCAGGGCGTAGACGGAGAGAGCGGCCGTGGGCCGGATGCGGCCGCTGAGTGCTGCGATCCGGCGGGAGGCGAAGCCCAGGCCCGCGATCTTGGCGAGGCCGAGCGCGATGATGAGCCAGCCGGCGCCGAGCACGAGGGCGTCGCGGTGTCCGTGGAACAACCGCGCGGCGTAGGAGGCGGCCGCGCCGAGCGGGACCAGGGTGGTGGCGAGGCCGGCGTAGAAGATGCCGGTCCGGGCCAGCAGCCTGGACGCCGAGTCGAGGGAGTAGGCGAAGAAGGCCGGGAGCAGGAGGGCGCTGCACGGGCTGATCAGCGTGAGCAGGCCGCCGAGCAGGGCCGCGGCGTATCCGATGTCCGGGGTCATGACGCGCCCTGCCCGGCGCTGCCCACGTTCGCCTCCTCGGCCGCAGCCGCCTCGATGGCCTGGGCGAAGACGGCCGTGGGCTGGGCTCCGGCCACGGGGCGCCCGTTGATCAGGAAGGACGGGGTCGAGGTGGCCCCGATCCCGTACGCCTGTTCCTGGTCCCGGCGCACGGCTTGTGCCGCCTCGGGGCTTTCCGCGTCGTCGGCGAAGCGGTCGAGGTCCTTGACCCCGGCCTGCTTCGCGAGGGCCCTGAGCCGGTCCGTGCCGAAGCCCTTCTCCTTGGCGCCCTCCGCGTAGGCGGCCCGGTGGAAGGCCCAGAAGCGGTTCTGCTGCCCGGCGGCCCAGGAGGCACGGGCCGCCGCCTCCGACTCCGCGCCGAAGACGGGGAAGTTGCGCCACTCGATGCGCAGGGTGCCGTCCTTGACGTACTTCTCCACGAGCTCGGGTTCGGTGTCGCGGGCGAACTTCCCGCAGTAGCCGCACCTGAAGTCGGCGTACTCGATGAGCACGACGGGGGCGTCCGTGCGTCCCCGGGCCAGTTTGTCGGCGGCGTCGCGCCTGGCCAGCTTCGCCAGTTCCGGGTAGACGTCGGCGTCCGGACCGGCGGTCGCGGCGACGACCGGCGTGCCGGACGCGGACGGCCCGGGGGCGGTCGCCCGGTAGGAGGCGAACGCGAGCAGGCCGGCGGCGAGGACGACGACGGCGCCGAGGAGGAGCGGCTTCCGGGTGGGGGACTTTCCGGTCGAGGGCCGGGGCGAAGGGCGGCTGGGCGTGGGCATGCGGCTCTCCGTGCTGAGGCGGCGGATCCTGCGGGACGGACGGGGGGCGGCGGTCCGCCTGCGCCCTCAGCACGGACAGCTCTACGGGCGCGGGCGTGGCGGATCGGAAGCGCGTACCAGGGCGTCGGCGCCGGGCCCCGGGGGAGGGCGGCGGCCGGGCCCCCTGCCCCGAGGGGACGGGCGCCCGGTCGTGCGCGAGGCGCGACCGGGGCGGGAGGACGGGACCGGAGCCGTCGTGGTGCCCGGGGCGGTCGCAGCCGGTATGCCCGCGGCCCCGGGGGCGGCCCTCACCTCGGTGCGGGCGCTGCTCCGCGTCCCGCCGGCTGTGGCCGCCGGGACGCGGAGCAGCCCGAGCTCGTCCGCGAGCACGGCCATGAGGCTGGGCCGGGGCGTACGGGGCACGGGACCGCCTTGTGCGGGGAGCGGGTGGTCGGTTGCCCGAAATGGTACGGGCTGTGAACACTCGCACCCGCTCGGTGACGGCCGTCCGGCGCGGCCCCGCGGGTCCCCTGGCCGCGCCGGGGTGCCCGTGGTGCCGCGACCGGGCACCCTCGGAGCCCTGACCGGGCGGGCTGGGACGGGACCCGGCCGGGTGGGACCCCCGCAGCGCCGCCGCGTCGAGCGGGGGCCGTGACGGACTCCGCGCTAAATGCGTTCGCCACTCCACGCGCCCGGGTGAGATCCTGGGGTCCGTATGTCTACTTCCTTCGCCGATCTCCAGACCCAGCTCGGGCAGCTCTCGCTTCGCGACGCGCAGCGGCTGGGCCGCCGTCTCGAGGGCGCCCGGCGCATCCGCAAGCCCGAGGCCAGGCAGTCCGTACTGGACGAGATCGCCGCCGAGGCCACCAGGGCGGCCGACCGGCTCGCGGGGCGAGCGGGGCGGATGCCCGCCCTGTCGTACCCGGAACAGCTTCCGGTCAGCCAGAAGAAGGACGAGATCCTGGAGGCGATACGCGACCACCAGGTCGTGATCGTCGCGGGTGAGACGGGGTCCGGCAAGACCACGCAGATCCCCAAGATCTGCATGGAGCTGGGGCGTGGCGTCCGGGGCATGATCGGCCACACCCAGCCACGCCGGATCGCGGCCCGCACGGTCGCCGAGCGCGTGGCGGACGAACTGGACACGCCGCTCGGGGAGGCCGTCGGCTGGAAGGTGCGTTTCACCGACCAGGTGAACCCCGAAGCGACGTTCGTGAAGCTGATGACGGACGGCATCCTCCTGGCGGAGATCCAGACGGACCGCGAACTCCTCGCCTACGACACGATCATCATCGACGAGGCCCACGAGCGGTCCCTCAACATCGACTTCCTGCTCGGCTACCTCGCCAGGCTGCTGCCGAGGCGTCCCGACCTGAAGGTCGTCATCACCTCGGCGACCATCGACCCGGAGCGCTTCGCCAAGCACTTCGGCGAGGCACCGATCGTGGAGGTCAGCGGGCGCACGTATCCGGTCGAGGTGCGCTACCGGCCGCTCCTCGAGGAGGAGGGCGACGACGCCGACCGCGACCAGATCACCGCGATCTGCGACGCGGTGGACGAACTGGGCCACGAGGCGCCGGGTGACGTCCTGGTCTTCCTCTCCGGGGAACGCGAGATCCGCGACACGGCGGACGCGCTGAACAAGCGCAACCTCCGGCACACCGAGGTGCTCCCCCTCTACGCCCGCCTCTCGCACGCGGAGCAGCACCGGGTCTTCCAGCGGCACACGGGACGCAGGATCGTCCTGGCCACGAACGTCGCCGAGACGTCGCTGACCGTCCCCGGCATCAAGTACGTGATCGATCCGGGCAACGCCCGCGTCTCCCGCTACAGCCACCGCACCAAGGTGCAGCGGCTGCCCATCGAGCGGATCTCGCAGGCCAGCGCCAACCAGCGCAAGGGCCGCTGCGGCCGTACGTCGGACGGCATCTGCATCCGGCTGTACTCCGAGGACGACTTCCTGACGCGTCCGGAGTTCACGGACCCGGAGATCCTGCGGACCAACCTCGCCTCCGTCATCCTCCAGATGACCGCGGCCGGCCTCGGCGACATCGAGAAGTTCCCCTTCATCGATCCGCCGGACCACCGCAACATCCGGGACGGCATCCAGCTCCTCCAGGAACTGGGCGCGCTGGAGACGGGGGAGAAGCCGGCCGCGGAGGGGAAGCGGGGGCAGCGCCTCACGCCGCTGGGCCGCAAGCTCTCCCAGCTGCCGGTGGACCCGCGTCTGGCCCGCATGGTCGTGGAGGCCGACCGCAACGGCTGCGTCCGCGAGGTCATGGTCATCGCGGCGGCGCTCTCCATCCAGGACCCCCGCGAGCGGCCCGCCGACAAGCAGACCCAGGCCGATCAGAACCACGCCCGGTTCAAGGACGAGACGTCGGACTTCCTGGCGTTCCTGAACCTGTGGCGCTACATCCGGGAGCAGCAGAAGGAGCGGGGCTCCTCCAGCTTCCGCCGTATGTGCAAGCAGGAGTACCTGAACTTCCTGCGGATCCGGGAGTGGCAGGACATCTACGCGCAGCTGCGCACGGTCGCCAAGCAGATGGGCATCCAGCTCAACGACGAGGACGCGCCCGAGCAGGCGGTGCACACCTCGCTGCTGGCGGGGCTGCTGTCGCACATCGGCCTGAAGGACACCGAGAAGAACGAGTACCTCGGTGCGCGGAGTGCCAAGTTCGCCATCTTCCCCGGGTCCGCGCTCTTCAAGAAGCAGCCGCGGTTCGTGATGTCGGCCGAGCTGGTGGAGACCTCCCGGCTCTGGGCGCGGGTCAACGCGAAGGTCGAGCCGGAGTGGATCGAGCCGCTGGCCCAGCACCTGTTGAAGCGCACCTACAGCGAGCCGCACTGGGAGAAGGACCAGGCGGCTGTCATGGCGTACGAGCGGGTCACGCTCTACGGAGTGCCCATCGTCGCCCAGCGCAAGATCAATTTCGGCCGTATCGACCAGGAGGCCTCGCGCGACCTGTTCATCCGCAACGCCCTGGTCGAGGGTGACTGGCGCACCCATCACCAGTTCTTCCATGACAATCGCAAACTCCTCGGCGAGGTCGAGGAGTTGGAGCACCGGGCGCGGCGCCGCGACATCCTCGTGGACGACGAGACGCTCTTCGACTTCTACGATCAGCGGATTCCGGAGCACATCGTCTCCGGGGCCCACTTCGACTCGTGGTGGAAGCACAAGCGCCGGGACGAGCCGGACGCGCTCGACTTCGAGCGCTCGATGCTCATCAACGAGAAGGCCGGGGCCGTCACCAAGGACGACTACCCGGACTCCTGGCGGCAGGGAAAGCTCAAGTTCCGGGTCACCTACCAGTTCGAGCCCGGCGCGGACGCCGACGGCGTGACCGTGCACATCCCGCTCCAGGTGCTCAACCAGGTGACCTCCGAGGGCTTCGACTGGCAGATCCCGGGCCTGCGCGAGGAGGTGGTCACCGAGCTGATCCGCTCGCTGCCCAAGCCGATCCGCCGTCACTACGTCCCGGCCCCGAACTACGCGACGAAGTTCCTGGACCGGGCCGTCCCGCGGCAGGAACCGCTGCCGCTCACCCTCGCCCGCGAACTGCAGCGGATGGTCGGGGTGCCCGTCACAGCCGACGACTTCGACCTGTCCCGGGTCCCGGACCATCTGAAGATCACTTTCCGGATCGTCGACGAACGCCGCCGCAAGGTCGCCGAGGACAAGGACCTGGAGGCTCTGAAGGTCAGGCTGCGCCCCAAGGCCCGCCAGGCGCTGTCCAAGGCCGCGGCGGCCACCGCCGGCCCGTCGGGCGAGTCCGTGGAGCGGTCGGGGCTCACCGGCTGGACGATCGGCACCCTGGACCGGGTCTTCGAGACGCGCCGGGCGGGCCAGCCCGTGAAGGCGTACCCGGCACTCGTGGACCAGGGCGAGACCGTCGCCGTACGCCTCTTCGACACGGAGGCCGAGCAGCAGCAGTCGATGTGGCGGGGCACCAGGAAGCTCATCCTTCTCAACATCCCGGTCAACCCGGCGAAGTTCGCCTCGGACAAGCTGACCAACCAGCAGAAGCTGGCGCTGTCACGCAATCCGCACGGTTCCGTCCAGGCACTGTTCGACGACTGCGCGACGGCGGCGGCGGACCGGCTCATCGCCGCGCACGGCGGTCCGGCCTGGGACGAGGCGTCCTTCCGCACGCTGTACGACAAGGTGCGCGCCGACCTGGTGGACCTGACCGTGCGCACGATCGGCCAGGTACAGCAGATCCTGGCGGCCTGGCAGGCCTGTGAACGCCGGCTGAAGTCGACGAACAGCCTGGTCCTCATCGACAACGTCACGGACGTACGGGACCATCTGGCCCGCCTCGTACCGCCCGGCTTCGTCACCGCGACCGGGCTGCGCAGACTGCCGGACCTGATGCGCTACCTGGTCGCCGAGGACCGCCGGCTCCAGCAGATGCCGTCGAACGCGCAGCGGGACACCACGCGCATGGAGAAGGTCCACGAGATGCAGGACGAGTACGCCTGGCTGCTGGAGCAGTTGCCGCCGGGGCGGCCCGTCCCGCAGGAGGTCCTCGACATCCGGTGGATGATCGAGGAGCTGCGGGTGAGCTACTTCGCCCATGCCCTGGGCACGGCGCAGCCGGTCTCCGACAAGCGGATCATGAAGGCGATCGACGCGGCGGCACCGTGAGCCCGCCCACCGCCGCGTCGTAGCCGAGCCGCCACTCGGGGTGAGTTCGACCTGGCCCTCGGACCTCCTGTACAGTCTGTCTTCGCAGGCAGCCGCAAGGCAGCAGCGAACACGAGGTCCTGTGGAGCAGTTTGGAGTGCTCGCCACCCTGTCAAGGTGGAGGCCGCGGGTTCAAATCCCGTCAGGACCGCAGTAGACGAAGGCCCGGATCCCCTGGATCCGGGCTTTCGTGCGTCTTGACGGTCGCGTCGCCCGCGGGTAACTCCGTAGGGCAGAGGCCGCCCCTGTTCCCCCGGTGCGGGGCGGCCGGGCCCCTGGGGAGGTCGCACGGATGTCCGCGCCGGCACGACACGAGACCCGCGCGCTGCTGCGCGCCCACCTGGCGGCCGCTTCCGGTTACCGCCACCTCACCCGACGCTGCCCCGTCTGCCACCGCCTTCTGCTGCTCGCCATGGAGCCTCTGACGGCCCCGGTACTCCAGGCTCAGCGACGGCTCCAGCCCCGGCCGCCACGCGGCCATGTCCGCCCCGGTCAGCAGGCCGCCGTTGCGCCGCCCGG
>NZ_JBEXWB010000054.1:0-27027 GCF_040629645.1 Streptomyces sp. NPDC005899
ACGGGCGGGCGGTCGGGACCCGCCGGGGCCAGCCTTGGGGGGGGGGGCCCCCAGCGGGCCCCGCACCCTCGACACGCCTTCGGACACGCACCCCCCCCCCGACGAGTCCTCATCTCATATGTGAGATAGCGTTCACCGCATGGAAGACGACTACCTCGTACGTATCGGCAAGCTCATCCGTGACGCGCGTCAACATCGGGGCTGGACACAGTCGCAGCTCGCCGAGGCGCTCGCCACGAGCCAGAGCGCCGTCAACCGCATCGAGCGCGGCAACCAGAACATCAGCCTTGAGATGATCGCGCGCATCGGTGAAGCCCTCGACAGCGAGATCGTGTCGCTCGGCTACGCGGGCCCCATGCACCTGCGGGTCGTCGGCGGCCGCCGGCTCTCCGGTTCCATCGACGTCAAGACGAGCAAGAACGCGTGCGTGGCCCTCCTCTGCGGCTCCCTCCTCAACAAGGGGCGCACCGTGCTGCGCCGGGTGGCACGCATCGAGGAGGTCTTCCGGCTTCTGGAGGTCCTCAACTCCATCGGCGTCCGCACCCGCTGGATCAACGAGGGCGTCGACCTGGAGATCCTGCCGCCCGCCGAGCTCGAACTGGACGCCATCGACGCGGACGCCGCGCGCCGCACCCGCTCCATCATCATGTTCCTCGGCCCGCTGCTGCACCGCACGGACCGCTTCACCCTCCCGTACGCGGGCGGTTGCGACCTCGGCACGCGGACGATCGAGCCGCACATGATCGCGCTGCGCCGCTTCGGGCTCGACATCGCGGCGACCGACGGGCTGTACCACGCCCAGGTGGACCGGGCGGTCAAGCCGGGCCGCCCCATCGTCCTGACCGAGCGCGGCGACACGGTGACCGAGAACGCCCTGCTGGCCGCCGCCCGGCACGACGGCACGACCGTCATCCGCAACGCGTCCTCCAACTACATGGTCCAGGACCTCTGCTTCTTCCTGGAGGCGCTCGGCGTAGGCGTCGAGGGCGTCGGCACGACGACCCTCACCGTGCACGGGGTGCCCGAGATCGACGTGGACGTCGACTACTCCCCCTCCGAGGACCCGGTCGAGGCGATGAGCCTGCTGGCCGCCGCCGTGGTGACCGAGTCGGAACTGACGATCCGCCGGGTCCCCATCGAGTTCCTGGAGATCGAGCTCGCCGTCCTGGAGGAGATGGGCGTCGACTGCGACCGCACGGCGGAGTACCCCGCCGACAACGGCCGCACCCGCCTGGTGGACCTGACCGTGCGGCCCTCCAAGCTGGAGGCGCCCATCGACAAGATCCACCCGATGCCCTTCCCCGGGCTGAACATCGACAACGTCCCGTTCTTCGCGGCCATCGCCGCGTCCGCGCACGGCCAGACCCTCATCCACGACTGGGTCTACGACAACCGCGCCATCTACCTCACCGACCTCAACCGCCTCGGCGGCAGGCTCCAGCTCCTGGACCCCCACCGCGTCCTGGTCGAGGGCCCGACGCGCTGGCGCGCGGCCGAGATGATGTGCCCGCCCGCACTGCGGCCGGCGGTGGTGGTGCTGCTGGCGATGATGGCGGCCGAGGGCACGTCCGTCCTGCGCAACGTCTACGTCATCAACCGCGGATACGAGGAGCTGGCGGAGCGGCTGAACTCGGTGGGGGCGCAGATCGAGATCTTCCGGGACATCTGACCGGCGGGGTGTCGTGCCCCTGGGCTGCACGGGGCACAACACCGCTAAAAGCCTGATTACCTGCAGTTATACCTTTCCTCAACCTTCCATTGATCACCGCTGCTTTTCATCACCTTGGGCAAACGTGTGCAAGAAAATCATGAATGGGTAACGGTGCGTCAAACACGCCCGCTTGCCCGTCATTCTTCACGGAGAGTGCTCACCGGAGGGGCCTCAGCATGCCCGCCGAGGAAACATCGGACGGTTACGAAGCACGCAATGGTCCGTACAGGTAGCGGATCGCTGACCGGTCCGTGACCATCTATCAGGCCGAGACGCAGATCGGCAGGGAGAGCCTCACGCCTGAGCCATCACCGTCATGAAAGCTGTCGGTGCAGGCTCTCGGGACCGAGAGCAGGTCTTTCCCAGGTCCGGATACGGCACAACCACCTGGAATCCGGCAGCCGCATGATCGCGACCACACCGCTCTTTTCCAGCCCTACCTTGATGACAGGGGCATGATAAGCACGGAGCGATGGGCATAGTCCTGAGGCCCCGGAGAACCCGCGACCGGCCACTGCGCCGGTCGCGGCCCCTCCCCGCTCTCGGTTCGGAGCGAACCGAGTCCCCCACGAGTGAAGGGACAGCAATGCCGCACTCCTCATGGCTGAAGGCAGCCGGCGCCGCCTTCGCGGTCGCCCTGGCCACAGCAACAGCAGCTCACGCCGCACCCGCACCCGCGCCCGCGCCCGCACCGGAGTCGACCGCAGCGACCAGCGTGGCTGCCGTAGTGACACTCCGCTACGACGACAGCCGCGCAGGCGGCTGGGAAGCGGCGATCGCCGCCGGAGTCGCCTCGTGGAACCGGAACGTCAGCAACGTCAGGCTCGTCGAAGCCGCACCCGGCACCCGGGCCGAGATCCAGATCGTCGCCACCAGTGGCTGGCCGCAGGCGACACTCGGACCGGTGCGCCCGGGTGGCCAGGTGCGTGTCGAACTCGGCAGCCAGGCGGTGTCCCAGGGCTATGACAGGACCCGTATCGCCACCCACGAGATGGGGCACAGCCTGGGCCTGCCCGACACCAAGCCCGGCCCGTGCTCCCAGCTGATGTCGGGGTCGGCTGCGGGCACCAGTTGCACGAACGCGGTTCCGAACGCGACTGAGCGATCCCGCGTCGAGTCCGCCTACGCCGGCGGCCTCGCCTCGCTCGTTCCCGCCGACGGCCGCACTCTGGTGGACGCTCCCTAGCCGGCGGGCCGGCCATCGCGCGAGGTGCCCGGCCACTCCGTGCGGCCGGACACCTCGCGCGTCGGATCACACCGCTGTCGCCCGATCCGGGTCGTCCAAGGGGGTGTTGACCCTCAGCCACCGGTAGCCGTACGGGTCCAGCGCGACATCGACGAGGCCGGCGGCCGCCGACTTGAGGGTGTCACCGGTGAAGACATCGGTGAGCAGCCGGCCGCCCCTCAGTCCCGGGACCTCGACGGAGGCGGTGACGGACCGCTCGGAGAAATTGTGCAGCACGAGCACCGTGCCGCCCTCCAGCGAACTGAGATGGACCAGCACGCCCGGATCGTCCGCGTCGATGACCCGGTAGTCGCCCCAGGCCAACTCGGGGGTCTCCCGGTAGCGTTCGATCAGCGTCCGCATCCGACCCAGCGGCGAAGCCGGGTCGTGCGCCTGGTCGTGCACGTTGACCTTCGTCGGGCCGAACGCACCCGTCACGACGGGATTGGGCAGCTCCACTCCCTCCCCCGCGGTGAAACCGCCACTCTTGTCGGGCGTCCACTGCATCGGGGTGCGGACGGCCTGCCGGCCCTCGGCGGCGAGGTTCTCGCCCATGCCTATCTCCTCGCCGTAGAACAGCACCGGTGTGCCGGGCAGGGAGAAGAGCAGACTGTACGCCAGTTCCACGCGCCGCCGGTCGCCGTCGACCATCGGCGGCAGGCGGCGGCGCAGGCCCCGGTCGTAGAGCTGCATGTCCTTGTCGGGGCCGAAGGCGGCGAACACCTCGGCGCGCTCGTCGTCGTCGAGTTTGTCGAGCGTGAGTTCGTCGTGGTTGCGGACGAACGTCGCCCAGTGCGCGTCGCGGGGCGCCGCGGGGCGCTCCCGGAGAGCCGCCGCCAGAGGGGCCGCCTCGCCCCGTGCCATCGACAGGTACATCTGCTGCATACCGATGAAGTCGAAGCACATGGTCAGCTCGTCACCGCGGGAGGACTCCGAGTCGCCGAAGAACTTCGCGGTGTCCGGGTAGGGCAGGTTCACCTCGCCCAGCAGCACCGCGTCACCGCTGCGACGTCCGAGGAAGGCCCGCAGGTCGGCGAGGTACTCGTGCGGGTCGGGCAGCTGGTCCGCGTCCTCCTGGCCGTCGGTCTCCAGCAGGAACGGCACCGCGTCGACCCGGAATCCCGACAGTCCGAGCTGCGTCCAGAAGCCCATGATGCGCGCTATCTCGTCACGGACCGCCGGGTTGGCGACGTTGAGGTCGGGCTGCTGCTTGTAGAACCGGTGCAGGTAGTACTGCTCGGTCGTCCCGTCGTACTCCCACACGCTCTTCTCGGCGTCGGGGAAGACCACACCCTCGGGGCCGTCCTCCGGCGGGCTGTCGCACCAGACGTACCAGTCGCGGTACTTCGACGTGCGGCTGGAGCGGGCGTCCTGGAACCACGGATGGTGGTCGGAGGTGTGGTTGACGACCAGGTCGGCGATGACCCGGAGGCCCCGGTCGCGGGCGGTGCGCACGAACTCGGTGAAGTCGCCCAGCGTGCCGAGCCGGGGATCGACGGCGTAGAAGTCGGTGATGTCGTAGCCGTCGTCGCGTTCCCGCGTCGGATAGAACGGCATCAGCCACACGCAGGTGACACCGAGGCGCACCAGGTGGTCGATGCGCTGGGTCAGGCCCGCGAAGTCGCCGGTGCCGTCGCCGTCGGAGTCCTGGTACGTCTCCACGTCCAGGCAGTAGACGACCGCGTTCTTCCACCACAGGTCGGAGGTACGGGTCATCCTCATCGGACACCCTCCGCGACGGCGGCCGGGGGACGGGTGACGTCCAGTTGCGGCAGCACCTTGGCGCCGAACGCGTCGATGAAGGCGCTCTGCTCCTTGCCGACGTGATGCAGCATGACGGCGTCGAAGCCCAGGTCGGCGTACTCCTGGAGCCAGGCCGCGTGCCGGCCGAGGTCGTCGGAGATGTTGACGGACTCCGCGACCCTGTCCGGTGAGACGTGCTCGCTGACGTTGTCGAACAGCTCGGCCGAGTCCAGGTCCCAGCTCGCCGGTGGCCCGTGCACATTGGTGCGCCACTGGTCGTGGGCGAGTTCCCGGGCGGTCCCCAGGTCGGGGGCCCAGCTGAGGTGCACCTGGAGGTGCAGCCGGCCGGCGCCACCCGCCGAACGGTAGGCGTCCACGATCCGGCGCAGCGTCTCGTGCGGCGCGTTGACCGTGATCAGGCCGTCCGCCCACTCCGCGCACCACCGCGCGGTCGCCTCGCTGCACGCGGCTCCCACCAACGGCGGCACCGTCTCCGGGCGCGTCCACAGCCGGGCCCGGTCCACGGTCACCAGCCCGTCGTGGCTCACCTCCTCGCCGCGCAGCAGCGCCCGGATGATGTCGACGCACTCGCGCAGCCGCGCGTTTCGGACGTCCTTGCGCGGCCAACGGTCGCCGGTTATGTGCTCGTTGGACGCCTCACCGCTTCCCAGCGCCGCCCAGAAGCGGCCTGGGTACATCGCGGCGAGGCTGCCGATCGCCTGCGCGACGATCGCCGGGTGGTAGCGCTGGCCCGGGGCGTTCACCACTCCGAAGGGGATCCGGTCGGTGGCCTGGAGCGCCGCGCCGAGCCAGGACCAGGCGAAGCCGGACTCACCCTGCCGGACACTCCAGGGCGAGAAGTGATCCGAGCACATCGCGGCGGTGAAGCCCGCGCCTTCCGCGCGTACGACGGCTGCCAGCAGGTCGGCGGGAGGCACTTGTTCGTGGGAGGCGTGGAATCCGTAGACGGTCATGAGGCCCGCGTACCCGGTACCGGAGGGATCATCGATCGCCGTCGCGCCCGCTCGGCTCAGTCGTTGCGCCGGTGCACCCGCGCCTCCCACGGGGCGAGCACGAGGCGGCCGGGCCGCGCGGGGACCGAAGGGCCGTTGCTCATGACGAGTTCGGCGCCGTCCCATCCGGCGGGCATGGGGGCGGAGGCCGTGTCTCCGGTGAAGTTCCCGACGACCAGGAGCACGGTGCGGCCGTGCCGGCGTGTGAACGCGTAGATCCGCTCGTCGTCCGGCAGCAGCATCGTGAAGTCGCCGTGCACGACGGCCGGTTCCTGGTGCCGGAGGGCGATCAGCCGGCGGTAGTGGTGGTAGACGGAGCCGGGGTCCGCCAGGGCCGCTTCGGCGTTGACCTCGGTGTGGTCCGGGTTGACGGGGATCCACGGGGTGCCTGTGGTGAACCCCGCATGCGGGGACGCGTCCCACTGCATGGGTGTACGGGCGTTGTCGCGGCCCATCGCCCGTAGTCCCGGCAGGACGTCTTCGGGTCGCGCCCCCGCGCGCAGGGCTTCCGTGTAGTGGTTCACGGACTCGATGTCCCTGAAGTCCTCGATGGTGCGCAGAGGCGCGTTGGCCATGCCGAGTTCCTCGCCCTGGTAGACGTACGGCGTGCCCCGGTGCAGGTGGAGCACGGTCGCGAGCATCGTCGCGGACCGGGTCCGGTGGCTCGGTCCGTCGTCACCGAACCGGGAGACCACCCGGGGCTGGTCGTGGTTGTTCCAGTACAGGCTGTTCCACCCGACGTCGGCGAGGCCGGACTGCCAGCGGCCGAGCGAGGCCTTGAGGTCGGTGAGCCGCAGCGGGCGGGGATCGAACTTGCCCCGCCCGTGGTCGAGCCCTACGTGCTCGAACTGGAAGACCATGTCGAGCTCGGCACGCGCCGGATCGGTGAACAGGCGGGCCTGCTCGACCGTCACCCCGGGCATCTCCCCGACGGTCAGCAGCCGGCCCGGGTACCGGGCGATCACCTCGCGGTGCATCTCCTGGAGGTAGTCGTGTATGCGGGGTCCGCAGACGAAGTAGGGCGAGCCGTCACCGTACGGCCCCTGTTCGTGCACCTCGCCGTCGGGGAGGGCGGGATCCTTGGAGATGAGGTTGACGACGTCCATCCGGAAGCCGTCCACGCCCCGGTCCAGCCACCAGCGCATCATCGCGTACACGGCCTGACGCATCCGGGGGTTCTCCCAGTTGAGGTCGGGCTGCTTCGGCGAGAAGAGATGGAGGTAGTACGCGTCGCTCGCCGCGTCCAGCTCCCAGGCGGCGCCGGAGAAGAAGGAGCCCCAGTTGTTGGGTTCGCGTCCCTCACGTGGCGGACGCCACCAGTACCAGTCGCGCTTCGGGCTGGCCGGGTCACGTGACTCCTGGAACCATGGATGCTCGTCGGAGGTGTGGTTGACGACCAGGTCCATGACGAGTTTCATCCCGCGCTCGTGCACGGCGGCCAGCAGCCGGTCGAAGGCCGCCAGGTCACCGAAGACGGGGTCGATGTCCTGGTAGTCGCTGATGTCGTACCCGTTGTCGGCCTGCGGGGAGGGGTTGACGGGCGACAGCCAGAGCACGTCGACGCCGAGCCCGGACAGGTGGTCCAGGCGTCCGGTGAGACCGTCCAGGTCGCCGACGCCGTCACCGTCGGAGTCGGCGAAGCTGCGCGGATAGACCTGGTAGACCACCGCGGACCGCCACCACGCGTCCTCGGCGTGCCCCGTGTCGTCGGCTGCCATCGGTGGACTCCTCTCGCCCGGGGTGGGGAACGTGAGTCTCCTTTCCCCGGGGGCTGAGGTCATACCGCTCAGGGCGGCCTCACCGGCCGGGCGCCCCGGCTTCCCCGGGACGAACCGACGCGCTGGGGCCATCCCCGCGCGCACCGACCGGCGCCTTCTCGGCGAACTCCCGCGCGAGGCATGTCGGACCTCGCCCTTCAGCGGTCCCGTGCCGGAGGGGCACAGCGGTCCGCTTCGAAGCGGCAGGGGTCCAGGGACCTGATCGCTCCGTGCACCACGAGCCGGAGCCTCGTACCACGCCCAAGGAGGCGACCCGCCTCACGGTGCGCGCCCTCCCTCCTCCCGCTCAGCCTGGTCGAGCTCGTGGAGCCCCCGCTCCCAGCGCAGCCGGCGAACCTCGGCAGACTGCTCCCACCAGGGATCACCCCGCTCACCGAGCGCCACCTTCGCGGTGTTCACACGTTTCCGCGCCCGGCCCTCGGCCTTCGCGTCAGCGGCGCGGCGTGCGGCAGCCACCCCGCGGCGCGCCGCCATCAGATGATGCCGTAGGCGGGAGGCGGCGTCCTCGGGGATCTCAGGATCCGTCGCACGCCATCGGCGGTGGTCGACGACCACGTATCTGCCGTCCGGAGTCCGCTCCGGGTCCGCGGGAGGGTTCATCCGGTCGATGCTGTCCCGCGGTTCGGACGGACGACATCAGGACACGCGGTCAACCGCGATCTTCCCCCAGGTCCAGGACGCCTCGTTCCTCATTCTCCGCGCGTGTCCGTGAGTTCCGGCGCGTACGCGATCCGTCCGCTTGCCTGAGCCGGAGGTCGGGGGCGCCTCATGGCACCCGTCCCGCCGGGTGCCACACGAGCGGGACGGACCTCAGCGGGCGCGGCGGATGCGGATAGGGCCCCGGACCTTCGAGGGCTCGACGGGGCTACCGCCCTGGGTGATCTCCACCTCACCGGCCTCGACCAGCCGGTGGGCCGCGCGACGTGCCGGCTCCATCAACGCGCGCCAGCCGTCGCCCTCCCCTTCGTACACCGCCCGTGCGGCATCGGAGGGGCAGATCGTGGCTTTCGGGTCACGCCGCTCCAGCAGCTCCATGATGGTCCGTTCCAAGCGTCGGTCCATCTGCCGCACGTCGTCCTCCACTCATCCAGTCTCGCACCCTGGAGCGAACGGCTCCTCGGCCGGCATGGCCAGCGGAAAGTCCGGGTGGGCCGCGGCCCTGCCCGGCCTTCCCCGACGGCCGGTTGCCGAGGCGGCGGCTCCCCCGCTCCCGCCCTGCTCGGCGAGCCGGACTAGCGCAGCCCACGAGGGTGCGCCGTGCCGCCGTGTACGGCGGCTCGACACACCCGTCACTCGCCCGCTGCCACTCCGGTCCGCCCCGAAGCGCTACTGCGGTACCGGCGTCTCTCCGGACACGAGGATGCCCGCCTCACGGAAGTCGTCCAGGGTCGAGGCGACCGTGTCGGGGGCGACGCCGACGGAGTAGTCCAGGCGTACGTGCGCGCGGAAACCGGCCTTCACCGCGTCCAACGCTGTGGCGCGCACGCAGTGGTCGGTGGCGATACCCACCACGTCGACGTCCTCCACTCCGCGGGTGCGCAGCCAGTCCGCCAGGGACGTGCCCTGGTCGTCGGCGCCTTCGAAGCCGCTCTTGGAGGAGCTGTGGGCGCCTTTGAAGAAGACGGCGTCGACCTTGCCGCCGGTGGCGGCGGGAGCGAAGTACGGGTGGAACTCGCCGCCCGCGTCCCCGGCCACGCAGTGCACGGGGAAGCTCTCCTTGAAGTCCGGGTTCTCCGAGAAGTGGCTTCCCGGGTCGATGTGGTGGTCGCGGGTGGCCACGACGTACTGGTAGTCCCGGCCCGCGCTCCGCTCCACCAGCTCGGCGATCCTTGTCGCGATCTGCGCGCCGCCTGCGACGGGAACGCTGCCTCCTTCACAGAAGTCGTTCTGCACGTCTACGACGATCAAGCCTCGGCTCATTGACGAGCCCCCTTCACCAACGTCTTGGAACAGCGGTCGGAGTCACCGGGCCTCCACCGCCGCCGGCACGGAACGCGGGTGGCGCGCCGACCGCGGCGGCATCCGGTCCGTGTTCTACCGGCCCTCATGGCGCCGCCTCATGCCCGACGACCGTCTCTCACCCGCACGGACGCGGAAGTTCACCGCAGTAACGTTTCGCAGCACTGTTCGGCCTCCTGGTTGTCCGCCCGGGCGGGCGTGGGGGCTAGCCGCTTCGCGCGTCGGGACTTCGCGCTCGCCCTGGACACGACGCCGGCGTAGGAGGCCGGGACGGTGGACCCTCGGGTCCGTCTTCACGAACGCCCGGTGGGACACGGTGCAACACCGGGCCGCGCCCCTTCCGGCATTCTGGGGCCCAGACCCTGCGCGGCCACGCACCCGCCCCGGCCACGCGGAAATCGCGTAGCCGGGGCGGTGTCACGCGCGCCGGCGCGGGAGGCACGTGCGGAAGGGCGGGAGACGCCGCGCCCTCGGTTCCCCGCCGCGCCGCCCGTGCCGGTGCGTCAGGTGCGGGTCCAGCGCTGGTTGCTGCCGTTCGAGCAGGAGTAGAGCTGGATCAGGGTGCCGTTGGCGGTGCCGTTCCCCGAGGCGTCGAGGCAGAGGCCGGACTGCACGCCGACGATGGCTCCGTCGGAGTTGAGGCGCCACTTCTGGTTGTCCCCGCCCCAGCAGGTGTAGATCTGCACCTTCACGCCGTTCGACGTGCCCGCGGCGTCCAGGCACTTGTCTCCGAGGACCCTGAGCTCGCCCGCGTCGGTGTAGGTCCACTGCTGGTTGGTCCGGTTGTTGCAGTCCCACAGGTGGACCTGGGTGCCGTCGGTGGTGGTGCCGTTGGGCACGTCCAGGCAGCGGCCCGAACCCACGCCCTTGACCTGGCCGGAGCCGGCCGGAGGTGTGGTGGTGGAGCCCCCGTTCAGCGCGTTCAGGACCGAGGTGTAGGCGGCCTTCTTGCTGCCGTCGCCGTTGAACAGGAGCGGCGTGTGCTCCGATCGCCAGGAGTCGGTGTCGCGTACACCCCAGACGGTGATGCCGAGGCAGCGCGGGACGGCCAGGCAGTCGTTGGTCACGTTGGCGTAGGTCGTGCCCGAGGCGCCCTGGATGTCGAGCTCGGTGATGGCCACGTCGACCCCGAGGGCGGCGAAGCTCTGGAGGGTGGTGCGGAAGTTGCTGTTGTAGGGGCTGTCGTTGTTGAAGTGCGACTGGAAGCCGACGCAGTCGATCGGCACGCCGCGCTGCTTGAAGTCCCGGACCATGGCGTACATGGCCTGGGTCTTGGCCCACGTCCAGTTCTCGACGTTGTAGTCGTTGTAGCAGAGCTTGGCGGCCGGATCGGCGGCGCGCGCCGCGCGGAAGGCGACCTCGATCCAGTCGTTGCCGCTGCGCTGCAGGTTGGAGTCACGCCGGGCTCCCGAGCTGCCGTCGGCGAATGCCTCGTTCACGACGTCCCACTGTGCGATCTTGCCCTTGTAGTGGGACATGACGCCGTTGATGTGGTCGGTCATCGCCTGGCGCAGCGCACTGCCGCCGAGGCTCTGCATCCAGCCGGGCTGCTGGGAGTGCCAGGCCAGGGTGTGGCCGCGCACCTGCTTGCCGTTCTGCACCGCCCAGTTGTAGACGCGGTCGGCGCCGGAGAAGTTGAACTGCCCCCGCTGGGGTTCGGTGGCGTCGATCTTCATCTCGTTCTCGGCCGTCACCATGTTGAACTCGCGGGCGGCGATCGTCGTGTACGCCGAGTCGTTGAGCCTGCCCGAGGCGATGGCGGTGCCGAAATAGCGGTTGCTCTGCGCCGCCGCGGCGCCCAGCGTGCTCTCGGCGGCGTGTGATGTCTGCGGGGTCACCAGAACGGCGATCGAACTCAGGAGGCCGACGATCAGCGCCAGGCACAGACCCCCGATCTTCCCGCGGACGGTAATGGGTCGAATGGCGTCCAAGCCCATGGCTATGCCTCCAGGTCGGAAATACGGAAGGGTGGACGTGAGGCGGAGTCGATCCGCGCCGATGGCCCCCGTGACCATCGAACAAAGGCCTTCTCATCAGCGCGTAAGGGGTCCGTGCCGGTCTTCGGCCCCGGCACCTCTCAGCGGACCGGTGACGCCGCCGCGGGACTCAGTGTGGAAATGCGGCAGGGACATGTCAAGGGTTGAGCGGGAATTCCGGGATTCCCCTCCGATTACCCAGGTACGGAATTACGGGCACGCAGGAGGTCGCCGATAACACGCACCGGCAATGTGACGACAATGCGAAGAGAATGCGACGGCGATTGCCGCGCCGGAACGCCACCTGAGGGTTTTTCGCGTATTGCTGATGTGTTGCCGCCGCCGACAGGGCGACCGATCCGGCGCGGCGACTGCCGAGGCGCACCGGGTGCGACCCCACGGGGCCTACTCGGGCCGGGTCGCGACACCGTCGCACAGGGCGGGGCGATCCGGCTGGAAGGTGGGCAAGGTGGCTGTCTCCAGGGTTGGCATCGACACACCTTCCGGAAGTTATCCGATAATTATCGGGCGACGAGCACGCAAGTTACGGACCCTCGTACGGGGTGTCAACGGCCTGGACGGAACCGGCGGTTGCCGTCCCCGAGGCCCGCCGGGGACGAGCAGCCCGCTCTCACGCGCGCCGCGGCGCCGCCGTACTCGCCCTGACCACCAGTTCCGTGGCCAGCTCCACCCGCGGCGAGGCCGGGGTGACGGACCGGGCGAGGTCGAGGACGGCCCGGGCCGCCATCCTTCCCATGTCGGACAGGGGCTGGCGGACCGTGGTGAGCGGCGGCGCCGACCACCTCACTTCCGGAAGGTCGTCGAAACCGACGACGCTCATGTCCTGCGGCACCCGCAGGCCCCGGCGGCGCAGCGCCTCGATCGCACCGAGCGCCATCTGGTCGCTGGCGGCGAACACCGCGGTGGGCGGATCGACCAGGTCCAGGAGCCGGTCGCAGCCGGCGAATCCACTCTCCGGGTAGAAGTCCCCCGGCACGATCAGCGTGTCGTCGACCGGCACGCCCGCGGCGTCCAGAGCGGCCCGGTAGCCGTCGAGGCGGGCTCGCGAGCACAGCAGCCTCGGCGGTCCCTCGATGAAGCCGATCCTCCGGTGGCCGAGGCCCAGCAGGTGCTGAGTCGCGGACATCCCGCCGGCCCAGTTGGTGGCGCCCACGGTGGGGACGTCCATGGCGGCCGAGCCCGCCGGGTCGATCACCACCAACGGCACGCCCAAGAGGCGGAGTTCTTCATGGAGTCCCGGCGCGAGCACCGAGGTCACGAGGATGACACCGTCGGAGGCGCGGGCCCGCAGGTTGGTCATCCACTGCTGCGCCGCGCCCGCCCGGCCGTGGATCGCGGAGACCACCGTCCCCACCCCCGCCTCGTGTGCGATCTCCTCGACGCCCCGGATGATCTCGACGGCCCAGGGACTGTCCAGGTCGTTGAAGACCAGGTCCACCAGCACCGAGCGGTCGCCGGGCGAGGCCGGACGCCGCTGGTACCCGTGCCGGCGCAGCAGACCCTCGACACGGGCCCGGGTGGCGGGCGAGACGTCGGAGCGTCCGTTGACGACCCGCGAGACGGTGGGCACCGACACCCCCGCCTCCTGCGCTATCTCGGTGATCGTCACCTTGGCCGGCCGGCCCGGGCTCTGCGTGGTTCCCTTGCGCTGGACGCCTTCCCGGGCCACCTGTCCACCTTCGTCGAAGTGCTGGTCCGAAAACGCCTCCGGACCTCTTCCGGAAACCGTAGGACATGCCGTCGGCCGGCCGCCGGGCGAGCCGGACATCGGTGGGGGTACCGGCTGTTCACCGCGGCAGGCCGTGCCTCCGAGGGGTGGGGCGCGAGGACGGTGGACGGCTCGCCGCGCAGGGCACCGCCGAGCTCGCGCCGGTCGTCGGGTCCGTAAGCCCCGGCAGCCCTCGCTGCCTCTCAGCCCCGGAACTTACGAAAGAACGTCGAATCATCACCCTTGGCGATGATCAGAAAAGCAGCTCCGGACAGGCCGGACGAGTACCGATTCCCGGCCCGACAGCTTCTCACCTGCGGTAATCATCCCGACGCTTTCGCCCTGCCGGGCGAATAGTGCCAGAACCCTTGACGCCACCGACCGGCCCCCTATCATCCAAGTTGCTCGATAACCCGGTCCGCGTTCGATATCGCGAACACGAACCGCAGGAGTGGCGCCCACGACGGCCCGGCGGCGAGGAGCCGCGACGCCGGTACGTCGCATGGGAGCGCTCCCAGCCATTCATCGCGCTTTCTCAGCGCGCCGCACGCTCGGGACGAGAGCGCGCGGCGCCTCCCTGCCAGGAAACGAGGTAGCTCCATGCGCCACGGACTCCGCACCCTGCTCGCCTCGCTCGCCGCCCTGCCGCTGGCCCTCGCTGTGGCACCCTCCGCACACGCGGCCGATCCGACCACCATGACCAGCGGCTTCTACGTGGATCCCGACTCCAGCGCCAAGAGGTGGGTCGCCGCCAACCGCGCCGACGGCCGGGCTCCGGCCGTCGACGCCTCCATCGCCGCCACCCCGATGGCCCGCTGGTTCGGCTCGTGGAGCGGCACGATCGGCACCGCCACAGGCGCGTACGCGGGTGCGGCGGACCGGGCGGACAAACTGCCCCTCCTGGTCGCCTACAACGTGTACAACCGCGACTACTGCGGCGGGCACTCCGCCGGCGGGGCCGCCTCGCCCGCCGCCTATGCCGACTGGATCGCGCAGTTCGCCGGCGGGATCGCCGGCCGCCCGGCCGTGGTCATCCTCGAACCGGACTCCCTCGGGGACTACGGCTGCATGAGCCAGGCCCAGATCGATCAGCGCGAGGCGATGCTGACCGGCGCTCTGACCGAACTCGGCCGCCAGGCCCCCAACACATGGACGTATCTCGACGCCGGCAATCCCGGCTGGGCGAACGCGGCCACCATGGTCCAGCGCCTCCACGAAGCCGGGCTCCGGCAAGCCCATGGCTTCTCCCTCAACGTGTCCAACTACTTCACCACGGCCGAGAACACCGCGTACGGCAACGCCGTGAACAGGGAGCTGGGAGCCCGCTACGGCTACACCAAGCCGTTCGTCGTGGACACCAGCCGTAACGGAAACGGCTCCAACGGCCAGTGGTGCAACCCGTCGGGCCGGCGCATCGGCACCCCCACCCGGACCGGCGGAGGTGCCGAGATGCTGCTGTGGATCAAGACGCCGGGTGAGTCCGACGGCAACTGCGGCGTCGGTGCGGGCTCGTCCGCCGGCCAGTTCCTGCCCGAAGTCGCCTACAAGATGATCTACGGCTACTGAGGCGCTCCTCCGACCCGGTGCGTCCGGCCTCACCACCGGGGCAGGACCCCGAGCGCCCTGCCCCGGCCCTCTTCCTCACTCACGGTGTCCGGCCGGACGGACGACGGCTCTTTTGGTGAAGCGCTTCCCGGCGGTCCCGTCCGGAGGACCCGCGCGCCGGGCCCCTTCTCCGCGCACCGCACGGCACGCGGAGAAGCGGAGCCCACGGACAGGGCGTACGCCCGGCGGGCGGCTCCCCCGGACCACCGGGTTTCGCGGCTTGTCCGGTCGTCCGGGGGGTATCAGCGGAGCAATGTCCGAGGAGAGGAGCTTGTGGTGTCCGAAGCGCGTGACGTGGTGGCCGTGATTCTCGAGGACCATCGCACGATGGAGGAGCTGCTGCGGCGGATGCGGAGCGTCGAGGAGGACCGGGAAGCGGCCCTGCGGGAGTTCGCCGCCGTCCTGATCGCCCACGGAGAGGCGGAGGAGGCCGAGGTGTACCCCGCGCTCAAGCGGTTCCGCAACGTGGACAACGAAGAGGTCGAGCACGGCGAGGAGGAGCACCACGAGGGCAACGAGGCGCTCCTCGCGTTGATGGAGGTCGACGAGGTCGGCTCCGAGGAGTGGGACGAGAAGCTGGAGGAGCTCGCGGGCGCGATCACCCACCACCTCGACGAGGAGGAGCGCACGATCCTCAACGGAGCCAGGGAGAACGTGCCGGACGCCCGGCGTGCGGAGCTCGGTGCGGTGTTCCTCCGTGACCGGGAGAAGCACCTGCGGGCCGACTGCGGACACATCGACAACGTCCGCGCCGTCGTCCGGGCGCACTGAGCTCCGGCACCGCCCGGAGGCGTTGTTCCCTGAGCGCCGGACCGGGCGCCCGCCGGCCCGGCGCCCGCCTTCCCGCGGTGTGGTCACCAGGTCGCCCCGGATCCCCGTGTTCGACCAGGCGCCGCCCGGCCGGGGCGGGGGGCGCCCGGTCGCCGGTCTGCCACCCGCGGCGCGCCCCCGCCCGCCTTTCACCCCTGACACGCCGTCGGCGTCCACCGGTGCGTGTTGACTTCCACGCCTAGTGCAGATTCACTAGGTCGTCACTGGTGCCCTCGCACTACGAAGGAGTGATGCGGAAGTTGTCGACCGGGAGCACGTCCAGAAGGCGGATTCCCGCGACCGCGCTGCGCGGGTACTCCCCCGCACGTGAGCACGGAGAGGTACCGAACGCCGTGACCGTCTACCCGTTCACCTCGCAGGCCGCGGTGCACTCGGGCGTCGCTCGAGTGACCCTCGCCGGCGAACTCGACCTCGATACCGCCCCTTACGTGCACGACGCGGTCACGGCATGTCTGGCGGAGGGGCCCACGCGTCTCCGCCTCGATCTGAGCGACCTCACCTTCTGCGACTGCGCCGGGCTGAGCGCCCTGCTCCGCGTACGCGCGACGATCCTCGGGGCCGGTGTGGACCTCGTCGTGGAAGGGGTGGGAGCGCAACTGGCGCGGCTGCTCTCCCTCATCGGGGCGGACGACGTCTTCGCGCGGGGGAGCACTCTCGGGCACGCGGAGCCGGCCCACCGCGCCCCCGGCCGGGGCGCGGCCCTGCGCGGCCGAGCCGCGGTAACCGCGGACTCGGCGCATCCGGATGTCCTGGCGTGATCGTGCAGCCCGCCACCTGCGAAGATGCACACATGCCTCCCACCTCTCCGAGCAGCCGGCCCGTCCGAATCCTGGTGGTCGAGGACCACGACATGGTCGCCGAGGCGCTGTGCCTCGCGCTGGACCGCTCGCCCGATCTGCAGATCGTGGGCCGCGCGGGGTCGCTGGCGGCGGCGCTGGTCGCCGCCGGGCAGCACGAGCCGGACCTCGTCCTGATGGACCGGCGCCTGCCGGACGGTGACGGGGTCGGCGCCATCGCCGACCTGCGGGCACTCCTGCCGGACGTGCGCGTACTCGTCCTGACGGGCGAGGTCAGCGGGTCCGTGGCCGCCCGCGTCGCGGAGACGGGCGGAGCCGGCCTCATCCTGAAGGCCCGCGGCCTGCGTGATCTGGAGGACGCCGTCCGCAGGGTGGCGGCGGGCGAGGTGGTGTTCGGCCCGGACCTGCTGGGTGACGTGCTGGGACACCTGACCGGCAGGACGCCCGGGCTCGGTGCGAACCTCACGCCACGGGAGCGGGAGACCCTCCATCTGCTGGGGGAGGGCCGAGGCACCGCGGAGATCAGTGAGCTGCTGGGGGTGGCCCTGAACACGGGGCGCAACCACGTGCAGCGGGTCCTGGAGAAGCTCGGAGCCCGTTCCCAGCTGGAAGCCGTGACGATCGCGCGTCGGGAGGGACTCCTCACGTGACGGGGGACGCCCGACCGCGGACGAACGCGCGGAGGGAGGCCGCTCCGCCGTCGGAGACGGCCTTCACGCTGCTGGTCCAAGGGGTCCTGGACTACGGGATCTTCATGCTCGACCCCCAGGGCTACATCATCAGCTGGAACGCGGGAGCGGAGCGGATCAAGGGATACAGCGCCGCCGACATCCTCGGGGAGCACTTCTCGGTCTTCTACCCGCCCGAGGACCAGTCGTCGGGTAAGCCGCAGTGGGAGCTGGAAACCGCCGTGGCGGAAGGCAGGCTGGAGGACGAGGGCTGGCGGATCCGCAAGGACGGCTCCCGCTTCTGGGCCAACGTGGTCATCACCGCCCTGTGGGACGCGCAGGGTGTACTCCAGGGGTTCGGCAAGGTCACGCGCGACATGTCCGAACGGCGGGCGGCGCAACACGCCCTCACCGAGCGACGGCGGTTGTTCGGCCACCTGGTCCAGGCCCAGGAGACGGAGCGCCGCCGCATCGCGTGGGACGTCCACGACGACTCCATCCAGGCCATGGTCGCCGTCGGGATGCGGCTGGAGCTGCTGGCGGAACGGGTGCCGGAGCCGTTCTCCGCGGAGCTCCAGCGCCTCGACGCGACGGTGCGCGAGGCGATCGGCCGCCTGCGCAGCCTGACCTTCCGGCTCCATCCGCCCGGGATCGACAGGCACGGCCTGGTCGACGGGCTCTCCAGCCACCTGGAGGGCGTCGTGGGTTCCTCCTGGGGGATGGCCTACTCCTTCGAGCACGAGTTGGAGCGCGCACCCACGTCCGAGACGGCCATCACCGTGTTCCGCATCGTCCAGGAAGCCCTGCTGAACGTGCACAAGCACGCACGTGCGAGCAGGGTCGGCGTCCGGGTCGAGTCCGTCGACGGCGGCCTGCTGACGCGTGTCGTGGACGACGGGACCGGCGCGCCGATGTCCCAGGACGGCACGCACGAGCACTTCGGAGTCATCGAGATGCGGGAGAGGGCCGAGACGGCCGGCGGGTGGTGGTCCATGCGCAGCGTGCCGGGCACGGGTACGACGGTCGAGTTCTGGGTGCCCAACCCCCTTCCGCTCCAGGAGCCCGCGCCGAAGGACGACACCCTGTGAGCGGGAACGCGCCGGACGTCCCGGGACCCCCCGGCGCCCCGTTCACCGTGCTCCTCTGTGACGACAACGTGATGCTGCTCGACGTCATGAGCGAGGTCATGGGCGCACAGCCCGATCTGGAGGTCGTGGCCACCGCGTGCGACGGCGAGCAGGCACTCCGGCTCGCCTCCCTGCATCAGCCGGACCTCGTCGTCCTGGACGTCCGCTTCCCCGGCGGCGGCCACACGGTGGCCAGGGGAATCGCACGGTGTTCACCGCCCAGCCGGATCGTGGCGTTCTCCGCCTACGGCGACAAGACGTCCGTGGAACAGATGACGAACGCCGGCGTCTCGGAGTACGTACTCAAGGGTGTGGGCAACCGGGAACTCCTCGCGGCCGTGCGCCGCGCGGCCGGTTCCCGCTGAAGGGCGGCAGGAGATGCCCGGGGCCTTCCCGGCTCACTCCGTCCCGAGGTGGAGGCGCAGGACGAGGCCGCGCGCGCCCGCCCGGATCTCGACGAGGTCACACAGCTGATGCATGATCCACACGCCTCGGCCGCCGGTCGCCGCCCGGGGGTCTGGTCGGCGGCGCCCCGTGAGCGGATCGGCCAGCAGCCCCTGATCGCTGATCTCCGCGACGAGCTTCCCCTCGGCACGCCACATGCGCAGCGTCCCCCGGCCGCCTCCGTGCCGCACCGAGTTGCTGGTCGCCTCCCCGATGGCGAGGAGCCAGTCCGTGCGGCGGACCGGCGGCAGTCCGGCGGCGGCCGCCCAGCGGTCGGCCTCGTCACGCGCCAAGGCCAGGCCCCCCTCCTCGAAGGGGATGACGACGGCCTCCGCCGGCTCGGGCAGCGGCGTGTCGCAGTCGCGGCACACCTCGTGCGGATCGGTGTAGTGGGAGCTGGCACCGTAGGCCACCGAATCACCGACGACCGGGTGGGTGCGGTACGCCTGCGCCAGCACCTCCTCGGGCAACGCCGTGTCGTAGGGACAGAGAATACTGACCCGGCGACCGGTGAAGGCGAGGTTGATCAGCGCTTCGTGGCGGGTGGCCTCCCACGCCTCCGCCCGCGTACGTCCGACCCAGATCGGCTCCCCCACGATCGACACGTGGGCGTGCGCGGCCTCGGCACGGTCTGCGAACTCCTGGAGCATCGAGAGGATGCGTCCCGGATTGCGTCCCGCCTGGTACATGTCCACCCAGGTGACGCCGCTGTCGCCGTCGACGAGATCGCGCAGGAGCGCGAGCCGTGGGCCGGGCACGGCCACCAGCACCGGGTGCCCGAGGTCCGTGGCGTCCCGCACGAAGGTCCCGACTCCGGCCAGGTACTCGTCCTGGGTGCCGTAGAACAGGGCCGGGTGGTGGAAGGGGGCCTGCCGGCCGGTACCGGCCGCAGCCGGTTCGTAGGTCGTCATCGGTCCACGACCTCCACGCTCGCGTCGAACTCCGGGAACAGTTGCAGTAGCCGCCGCAGCGACGGCGGAGGCTGCCGGATCCGCAACGGCGGCCCGTCCGGCCGCCCGGCGGCGCCTCCGGTCAGCACCGCCAGCGAGGCCGCGTCCAGGTGGCGCACGGCCGCGAGGTCCAGCTCCGCCCGCGGGGTCTGCGCGCCCGAGACGACGGCGGCCGCGGCCGCGACCGTGTCACGGGTGTCGTATCCGGCGGAGCCCGACATCCGGAGACCGGGGCGGTCGGCGAGAGGGGCCAGCCACAGAGCCGGGGCGGCGTGCGACTCCCCTCGGTGCGTCAGATGGGCACTCGCCAGTACGTCCACGCAGGCGTCGGACATCAGGCGACGGTCGTAGAAGCACCACGCCGTCAGCGGCAACCGCGCGAAGACCTCGTGGTGGATGCGCAGCTCGTACTCCAGCAGCCGGTCGGCGCCGGCGACGTCCCTGTTCGCCCAGGACATCTCGCCGATCGCCCAGACCCCCGGGTATCCCGAGGCGCCGGCCTCGTCGACCGCTTCCTGCCACAGCCCGATCATCGCGTCCGGATCGAACCCTGAACCGGCCAGGTACGTCTGCGTCGCGACCGACAGGGACAGCTGTCCGCGTGCCACTGCGCCCGCCGCGTCGATCCCCGCGTCGGTGAGCGCGGCCAGTACCCGCTCGGGGTCGGTGGTGTCCGCGAAGTACTGCACGCGCCGGCCCCTCGCCAGCCCGCTGCGGACGAAGGCAGCGAGATGCCCGGCCCACTGCCGGTCGTCGGAGAAGACCACGCTGGAGTGACACCCCTCCACCGGCTCCCCCTCAGAGGGTTCCGCCACCCTCCGCACCATCGCCATGCCGCGTGCCTCTCGCCCCATCGGATGCAGCCGTCCCGAACATGGAAACACACCGATGGGTGATCTTTGCTTCCGGTGGGTCCCCCACGGAAGCCGCACGCGCGCCTGAGCTGGTTCTTCGCCTGCGGGGCGGCACCTCGCGCACTGCCTCCGGCCTCCCCCTCAGCGCCGGCGGGCCGGCTCCTCCGGGTGGGGCGGGGACCCGTCCACCGATGAGGGCGGGGAGTACAGGGCGAGCATGCCCCGGTCGTCGGAGCGCCTGCCGTCCGCGTGGCGCTCGGCGTCGGCGGCGAGCGCGCCCAGGAGGAGGCCGGGGTCCGCCGCGAGCCGCGCACCGTGCCGTGCGAGCAGCCGGGGCAGGCGTGCGACGGGGTCGTAGAACTGCCCCCGGGCGTCGCGGGCCTCGGTCAGCCCGTCCGTACAGCAGATCAGGGTCGAGCCGGGCGGCAGGGGAAAGGTGTCGGCGGCCACGTCGAAGCGGCCCAGCGCCGACAGTCCGAGCGGTGGCGCCTCCCGCGAGGGGGCGAGTTCACGCACCAGGCCCTCGGGGGTGAGGACCAGGGGCGAGGGCAGACCCCGGTTGAGTACGCGCACGTGATCGCGTCCGGCGCGGAGCTCGACGAGGACCGCCGCGGTGAAGCCCTCGGACTGCTCCAGCCCGCCCCGGCGCTCCCCCTCCCGCTGGAGCTGCCGGTCCAGCCGCTCGGCCACCTCCTCCAGGCCGGACGCGTCGTCGGCGAGCGCGTTGAAGGCCCCGACGATCACGTTGGCCGCCTGGACGGCGGCCAGTCCCTTGCCCCGTACGTCCCCGACGAGCGCCCTGACGGTCCCGGCCGACGCCCGGACCGTGTAGAAGTCGCCCCCCACGAGGATCTCCTCGTCCGCGGGGGCGTAGTGCGTCGCGATCCGCAGTCCGCCGATGTCCGCGGGCGGATCGGGCAACAGCGCCCGCTGGGCGATCTCCGCGACCCGCTGGGCGCGGCCGGCCGCCCTCTCGTGGCGTTCGATCGTGCGGCGCAGCAGCACCGCCAGCACGATCACGCAGACCAGCGTCAGCTGGCGTGCGACGCCCAGGCGCCATCCGAAGGTGCCGTCCACCGCCACCAGTCCGGCGTGGACGGCCATGGAGACCAGGCCCACGGCGACGATGGAAGGGACCCTCATGAAGGGTGCGGCGGCCACGGGCGCCACCGCGAGCAGGGGGGCGCTGCTCACCTCGTGGGGGGTGACCAGGTCGACGACGACCGCGAACAGGATGACGCCCCACGGGATCATCCACCTGGTGCGACTCCATCGGCGGCGACCCCTCGCATCGGACACCCCCCATGCCTACCGCACGGCCGGCGGCCCGGGCCGCTGCGACCCGCGGGGGCGCCTGCCGTGGGTGGGCCGCCGGAGGGCGCCACCACGGCTCGGCCGCGGCTGCCCGCGCGCTGTTCCTCACGGAGCGTCAAATCCTGCGGAGGGGACGGACCGTCCGCCGGCGGGGAGGACGAACTGCTCCCGGGTTGCGCGCTCCCGGGATACAACCATCCGTGCCACTCGGGGGTCACATCAAGTGGGAGCAAACCGCTCCTCGAGGCATATGGGGGAAATATGCGAACAGCACGCAACATCGCCGCAGCCGGAGCGGTCACCGCACTGGTGGTGGGTGCCACGGCCGGACTGACCACGACCGCCTCCGCCGCACCCAACGTCACACCGCAGGGTGTGTGCGGCAGCGCCTACAAGACCGTCAACACGGCACCCATCGGCTCGCTGGGCACGGTCTACCTGACGTACAACCCGTCCAACGGGAAGAACTGCGTCGCCACCATCCGCGCCAACCCGGGCACGGCCAAGGACATGTCCACCTACATCTACGTCCCCGACACCGACGCCTACGCCGGTGACTCCGGGGCCTTCACGTCCTACGCGGGGCCGGGATACGTCTACGGCAAGGGCCACTGCGTGAGCTGGGGCGGCCACATCAGCAACGTGTACGTGTCGGTGGAGAACTCCAACTGTGCCTCCCTGCGGGAGCACCGGGTCACCGACATCCGCTGATCCGGCCGGCGCGGCCGGCCACCCCGTCACCCGGCCCTCCCGGGGTCGCGGCACGGCGGCACGTCCCACCCGGAGCCGACGGGGCGCGGGGCGGAGGAACTGACCACTCCTCCGCCCCGCACCCGTCTTCGCGCCACCCCGGAGGCAGGTGTCAGTCGGGCAGGGGCACCCGGATGACGGGGTCGAACGGGCGCTTGTTGAAGCCGGTGCGCAGATTGCGGCATTCCGGCGCCTTGCACATGAAGAACTCCTCCACGGCCTTACGGCCCGTGCGCTTCCTGAGCCAGGCCTTCTCGTCGCCGGTGAGCGGCCGATGCTCCTCGTCGGTGTCACAGGTGGAGCAGTACATCGGACGTGACGCCATAAAGCCTCCTGAAGCGGACGGGCCAGCAGAGCAGACAGGAGCATACGGAGGCCGGAACACCGCGGGGAGAGGCGCGCGGGCGGGGCCGGCGCGCCGGCGCGCGCCCGGGACGCGAGGATGTACGCAAGGACGATCGGGCAGGGCCGGCGGAGCCCTCCCGCCGGACGGCCCGTCACCGGCGCAGGGCCCCACACCACAGCACCGAAGACATCAGATCCGAACAACTGCCCACAACCGCGGAGATCGTTCCGGAATACTCCGGGACGGGGTGCTTGCGCGGTGTCTGAACTTCACGGGAACTCCAGCGAAATGGCACGTGTGTGGATATCGTGCACCGAGCGAGGCGCATCCGTCAGTCCACGGGATCGACGGATGCGTCCCGTTTATGGGGATGCGACTGTGGCTGGGGGGTTCATGGGGCATGTCGAATTACCTGAATGGGAGATATCCGGGCCTGTGGGTGTCGCGGGAGCTCCGCGACAGCGGGGCCCGCAGGCACCTCACCGCACGGCGGCCCTCGAGCAGTTGTGGAGGGCACCGACCGCACGGCCCGACCACGCCGGCCGGCCGCAGTCCAGGAAGAGACCGTCGACGCGCGTGCCCGTCCTCGTCCTCGCCGACCTGCTGGGACTGGGGGTTCCCGCCTGGGCCGTCCTGCACACGGTCGGCCAGCCGAGACCGCTGCTCGCGGGGGTCCTGGCCGCACTCGTGTGGGCCGGCGTGCGAGCGGTGCGCGGCCGGTACGCGGACCGCCTGCCGGGCGCGTCCGAGACCGCGGCCCCGTACCACCAGGTCGGCGACTGGCTGGTCCTCGTCGGGATACTCGCCGTGCTGGCGGCCCTGACGGGCACCTCCGCCGAGCCGGCGACAGCCGTCGCGGCACTGGTGCCCGGGCCGGTCGTGGCCGGGCTCGCGCGGATGGCGGACCGGCGGCGGGCCGCCGGGCAGGGAAGGGCGGTGCGCCGGGTGCTGGTCGTCGGGGAGGCCGCGGGGCTGGACCGTGCGGTCGGGCTGCTCAACTCCCGGACGGCCCCGGGGTACACGCCGGTCGCCGCCATACCGGTGGGGCCGGACGTGCTCCGGTGCGGGGTGCCGGTGCCGGGCCGGCTCGCTCCGGAGCCCGCGGACGACGACGTGTCCACGGTGCTCGGCGGCGCCTTCGCCCACGACGCGGATCTGGTCCTCATCGCACCGGGTCCGCAGCTCGGCGAGGACCGGTTGCGCCGGCTCTCGTGGGGCCTGCACGACAGCCGTCTGGCGCTCTGCGTGCTCTCGGACCTGCCGGGTGTCGCGGCCGGCCGGGTGCGCCCCGCCTCCGCCGCCGGACTGACGCTGCTGCACGTGGCGCCGCCGCTGCGGCACGGTCCGCAGGCGGTGCTCAAGGGCCTGGTGGACCGGGTCGGCGCCGCACTGGGCCTGCTCGTCCTGGCCCCGCTGTTCGTGGTGGTCGCGCTGGCGGTGCGGTTCTCGTCGCCCGGGCCGGTGTTCCACCGCCAGACCCGGCACGGGCGGCACAACAGGCCCTTCACCATGTGGAAGTTCCGCACGATGGTCGCGGACGCGGAGGCGCGCAGGCACGAGCTCTCCTCGGCGAACGAGAGCGGGGGCCCGATGTTCAAGATGCGCCGCGATCCGCGGGTGACCCGCGTCGGCCACGCTCTGCGCCGTACGTCCGTCGACGAGCTCCCGCAGCTGCTCAACGTGTTGCGGGGTGACATGTCCCTGGTCGGTCCGCGTCCGCCGCTGCCCGAAGAGGTGTCCCGCTACGACGAACGGGAGCTGCGGCGGCTGGCGGTGCGGCCGGGCCTGACCGGCCTGTGGCAGGTCAGCGGGCGTTCGGACCTGTCCTGGCAGGAGACGGTGTCGCTGGACCTCTGGTACGTCGACAACTGGTCGGTGGCCACGGACGTGGGGCTCCTCGCCCGCACGGTGCGTGCCGTCACCGACGGCCGCGGGGCGTACTGAGTGGGAGGGCGGCGGATGCCAGGAGCCCCGGCGGGGCACCCGGGAGGGTCCCGGCGTGCCCGGACACGGCCGGCCGGGGGCTCAGCCCTTCGGCCCCGGCCCGTCCAGCCACCAGGCGTAGGTGCGGGCGATGCCCTCGCGCAGGGGGATCCGGGGCGCGAAGCCGAGGGAGGAGAGCCGGGACACGTCGAGGAGCTTGCGCGGGGTGCCGTCCGGCTTCGAGGTGTCCCAGGCGATGGCGCCCCGGTATCCGGTCACCTCGCGGACGGTCTCGGCCAGTTCGCGGATCGTGAGGTCCTCGCCGCAGCCGACGTTGACCGGCTCGTCCCCGTCGTACGCCTCCAGCAGCCGTACGCAGGCGGCCGCGAGGTCGTCGACGTGGAGGAACTCGCGCCGCGGGCTGCCGGATCCCCACAGGGTGAGCTCCGGCGCCCCGCTCTCCTTCGCCTCGTGGAACCTGCGGATCAGCGCCGGGAGCACGTGCGAGGTCTCCAGGTCGAAGTTGTCGCCGGGGCCGTAGAGGTTGGTGGGCATGGCGCTGATGTACGAGGCGCCGTACTGCCGGCGGTACGCCTGGGTCTGGGCGACACCGGCGATCTTCGCCAGCGCGTAGGCCTCGTTCGTCGGCTCCAGCGGGCCGGTGAGCAGCGAGTCCTCCCGGATCGGCTGGGGGGCGTGCTTGGGGTAGATGCAGGACGAGCCGAGAAAGAGCAGCCTCGGGACCCCCGCGGCGTGCGCACCCGCGATGACGCTGAGCTGGATGCGCAGGTTGTCCTCCAGGAACTGCACGGGATACGTGCTGTTGGCCATGATCCCGCCCACCTTGGCGGCGGCCAGCACGACGGCGTCGGGCCGCACGTCGCGCAGGAATGCCTCGGTCGGCGCCGCGTCGCGCAGGTCGAGCCGGTCGCGGCCACGGGTGACCACCTCGTGGCCGTCCGCGGCGAGGCGGCGCACGAGCGCCGAGCCGACGAGGCCGCGGTGGCCCGCGACGAATATGCGGGAGCCGGGACCCAGCAAGGGGCGGGCCGGTGCCCGGGAAGGGCCGGGGAGGTCAGTCGTCATGGCTCGGATTGTGCCAGGAGTACGACACCTCGGTGATGTTTTGCCATAAGCCGCTCAGATGATGATTTTTCGGTGCACCAACCGCCCATCGGGCGACCAGAGAAGGGGGGAGTCATGGCAAAGTCCGCGCTCATCACCGGCGTGACCGGCCAGGACGGTTCGTACCTGGCGGAGCTGCTGCTCGAGAAGGGGTACACCGTCCACGGCCTGATACGCCGTTCGTCGAGCTTCAACACGGAGCGGATCGACCACATATACCAGGGGCCCGAAGAAGCGGACCGGTCCTTCGTCCTGCACCACGCCGACCTCTCCGACGGCGTCGCCCTGGTCAACCTCCTCCGCGAGATACAGCCCGACGAGGTGTACAACCTCGGGGCGCAGTCCCACGTCCGGGTGTCGTTCGACGCACCGCTGTACACGGGCGACGTCACCGGCCTCGGCACCATGCGGCTCCTGGAGGCGGTGCGGGCGAGCGGCATCGAGACACGGATCTACCAGGCGTCCTCGTCCGAGATGTTCGGCGCGACCCCGCCCCCGCAGAACGAGGGCACCGCCTTCCACCCGCGCAGCCCGTACAGCGTCGCCAAGGTGTACGCCTACTGGGCCACCGTCAACTACCGTGAGGCCTACGGCATGTTCGCGGTGAACGGCATCCTCTTCAACCACGAGTCCCCCCGGCGCGGCGAGACCTTCGTGACCCGCAAGATCACCCGCGGGGTGGCCCGGATCAAGGCGGGCCTCCAGGACCGGTTGCACCTGGGCAACCTCGACGCCGTGCGGGACTGGGGGTACGCCCCCGAGTACGTGGACGCCATGTGGCGGATGCTGCAGCGCGACACCCCCGACGACTACGTGGTGGCCACCGGAGAGGGCGTGAGTGTGCGGCAGTTCGTGGAGTGCGCCTTCGAGCACGCGGGCCTCGACTGGGCGGAACACGTCCGTTACGACCCCAAGTACGAGCGTCCCAGCGAGGTCGACGCCCTCATCGGGGATGCCTCCAAGGCGGAGGAACTGCTCGGCTGGAAGCCCGAGGTGAAGTCGCGGGAGCTGGCCAGGATCATGGTGGACGCGGACATCCGGCTGCTGGCCGACCAGCTCACGGGGGCGGCCGTGCGGGTCGACCGATGAGCGGGCCCGGACGCCCACGGCAGCACCGGGGCGGCGGGGCCGCTCCGGGGCTCAGGCCCGCCGTGGGCAC